>JAYWIB010000413.1:0-39582 GCA_043789265.1 Chitinophagaceae bacterium | reverse complement strand
ACTGGCTTTTTTGTACAAATACATTTCCGCTTTGTGCCAGCATTTCGGCAGTAGTTGGCTGGTTTAAAAATTGCATTTTTTTTGCTGACAACACCTGTACCTGCTGGGCAATAAATTTTGTATGTTCAGGGAAACGGGTGGCAGAAATCACCACTTCATCCAGACGCATAATTGTTTGTAAAGTATCGTAGTCTTTTGTGCTGGGCTGTTGTGCATATAGCAATTGCTGCATAGTACACACTGCCATTAATAGCAATATTTTTTTCATCAGTAATTTTTTCTAAATGATAAATAATATCTCTGTTTTAAAACAGGGATAAATAATAAAGATGATGCGGTATTATTAAATATTGGGTGGAGGAGTAAGTACAGCAATGGAGTGCTTTACATAATAAGCGTTTATATAAGATGGATAATTACAAATATCCAGCGGGCAAAAAAATAGTGTTTCATTTTTAACGGATACATCTGCCATGGCCGGAAACATCAATTGTACCAGCAGCAACTGCGGCAGGCCTGGGTTGTTTTTTTGCGCATTTTTAACGGCTTTTACCTGTTTGCAAATCTCATCTTCGATGATGTCATACAGCCCTTTCAGCGTAACTGTATTGCCGCTTATGCTGTATGATTTAACGTCAAACAATTTTCCGTCTATCCGTATTTCTTTTCCTTTATTTACCCAAACTAATTTACCAATGTTCATTGAAACATTAGTAAGAGCGCTCTGCTCCAGTTGCTCGGTTATTTGAAAAGTATTGATTTCGTCAGCAATAAATAATACAAAAGAAAATACGGATGGTAAAGCCAGCAGCAGCAAAAAAAATCCTGTATATATTTTCTTTCTCAACAGCATCTGTGTCAAAAATATTTTTTTAAAATTATAAAAGGCCTTAGTTGCAATTCTTTTTTATGAACGGGAGTTATAAGATTGTATTTACTTTTGTTCTGTTATTTTTTTTTAACAAGGCTGTCTGCAGGATAAGTTGCCCGTATAGAATCTCTCAGATTGCCGGCCCATTGTATAACCAATGTCTTTTTTTCCGGAGATAATTTTGCGTCGGTATGTATCAGTGTATAGGATGAAAGCGGCATTTCATCATCTTTAATTTGTTCTGTAATCTCCTCCAGTTTTTCAAATTGTTTGCCTATCCTGTAACTGGCAAACTCATTAAAGTTGAGTTCTTTTTTTCCTTCAGCTATATGGCGGTGAAGCCACCAAGAAACGGGCTGAACATTGTCATACCAAGGATAATCGGTATTGTTACTGTGACAGTCGTAGCAGCTCTTTTGCAAGACTTCCTGCACATCTGCAGGCAGAGGATAAATACGGTTAATATCACTGGCAACAGCAGTGGCAGATACATTATTATTTTTTTCGCTTTGGAAAAACTGCATTACCACCAGTGTGACAATTAAAAAAAGGCCAAGGGGCCGCAAAAGTTTTTTCATTATTGGATTTTACACAGTTTAAATCAAAATATCTCCGGTCATTTCCCTGGGTATAGGTAGCCCCATCACGGTAAGGATGGAAGGAGCAATGTCTCCTAGTTTACCATGTTTTAAATCGCCTCTCCATAAATGGTCGATTACAAAAAGTGGAACAAGATTTAATGAGTGTGCAGTGTTAGGTGTACCATCTTCATTTATTTCATAATCGGCATTGCCATGGTCAGCCGTAAGAAAAATTGTATAGTCCTGTTTCAATGCTGCGGTCACCACTTTTTCCACGCAGGTATCCACGGTTTCCACGGCTTTTATCACTGCTTGCCATACACCTGTATGCCCCACCATATCTGCATTGGCAAAATTGAGGCATATAAAATCGGCAGGATTATTTTCTATTTCATTTACAATGGCAAGTGTTACTTCATTGGCGCTCATTTCAGGCTGTAAATCGTAGGTGGCCACTTTTGGAGAAGGCACCATTATCCTTCTTTCTCCCCCAAAAGGTATTTCTCTGCCGCCACTAAAAAAGAAAGACACGTGGGGATATTTTTCTGTTTCAGCAATCCTTATTTGCGTTTTATTATTTTGTTCCAGTATTTCCCCCAGCGTATTTTTTAAATCATCATTTTCAAACATTACATTTACCTTTTCAAAACTTTGATCATACTGCGTCATAGTGCTGTAATGCAAGTCAAGCTTTTTCATTACAAACAATGGCATATCTCTCTGCGTCAGCACTTCGGTTATTTCCCTGCACCTGTCGGTTCTAAAATTAAAACACAGCACTGCATCTCCATCTTTAATACTTGTATTGGCAAGCGTTCTGTTTACAATGGGTTTGATAAATTCATCTGTAATTCCATCCCCGTATGATTGCTCCACTGCTTTTAACATATCATTGGCTGGCTGGCCTGCGCCATGCACCAGCGCATCATATGCAAGTCTCACACGTTCCCATCTTTTATCCCTGTCCATGGCATAATACCTTCCAATAATGCTGGCAATTTTACCTGTATTAGTATTATTGAGGTGCTGCTGCAATTCAGTTAAAAAACCAAGCCCGCTTTTGGGGTCAGTATCTCTGCCATCTGTAAAGGCATGTATCAGCACATTATTTAACCCTTCTTCTTTACATAAACTTACAATTGCCTTTAAATGATTGATGTGTGAATGCACACCGCCATCGCTTACCAGGCCCAGAAGGTGCAGGGGTTTGTTATGTTGTTTTGCATAGCGCACAGCATCAAGTAATATACTGTTTTGTTGAAATTCGCCTGTCTTTATTGCTACATTTATTCTTTGCAGCTCCTGGTATACAATTCTTCCGGCGCCCAGGTTTAAATGCCCTACCTCACTATTGCCCATTTGCCCGGCAGGAAGGCCTACGTCTTCGCCACAGGCAACAAGGGTGCTATTAGGATATTTTTTATACAGGGAACTCACAAAGGGAACGTTGGCATTTTGAATGGCATCGCTGCTTTTTATCTTGCCCAGTCCCCACCCGTCCATAATAATCAGTATAACTTTTTTATTGTCCATAAATCAAAGCTAATTCATTTGCAGCTTTTTTTTATTTTCCATCGTCTTATGTTTATCAGTTTGTGCAGCAAATGATATACTATTGCATATGCTGGCACGTTTTTAGTAAAATAAAGGACGAAACATTTACCATGAAAAAAATTGTTACCGCAGCCATTCTTCTCACTTTGTTTTCTTCTTTTACTTTTAAAATTGGCATTGATGATGTGATCGGCTCTATCCGCACAGGCAATGCTGCACAGGTGGCAAAATTTTTTGACAGCAATGTTGAAATCAGTATGCCTGACAAAAGCAACAGCTACAGCAAAAGCCAGGCAGAGATGGTACTCAAAGATTTTTTTGCAACCAATCCTGTTAAAGGATTTGAAGTAATTCACAAAGGTGAAAATGCAGGTTCACAATATTGCATTGGCACCCTGCAAACAAAAAATGGCGCCTACCGCACTACCATTTTTATGAAACAAAAAGGAGATGCACAGGTACTGCAGGAACTGCGGTTTGAAAACAGGTAAGCAACCACTCTGCCAATAAAAATTTTATCCCCTGGTTAGTCCGGGGGATTTTTATTTATAGCTTTGTTTTAAGATGACTACAGATGAACAAATAAAATTATTAATAAAAAATGCGCTTGCAGAAGATATCGGCGATGGAGATCATTCCACTCTTTGCAGCATTGATAAACTTGCCAGGGGCAAGGCTGTGCTAAAAATAAAAGAAGAAGGCATTTTAGCAGGTATGCAGGTGGCTGAAAAAATTTTCAGGTATATGGAACCCGGTATTATTTTTACTGCTTTTAAAAAAGATGGCGATGCTATGCTGTATGGCGAAAAAGCATTTGAAGTGGAGGCAGGGGTGCATACCATTTTGCAATGTGAAAGACTGGTGCTTAACTGCATGCAGCGCATGAGCGGCATTGCCACACTTACAAAAAAATACACAGACAAATTACAGGGGTACAAAACTAAATTGCTGGATACAAGGAAAACCACTCCCAACTTCAGGGTACTGGAAAAAGCAGCCGTGCGTATCGGCGGCGGCGTTAATCACCGGTTTGGGTTGTACGATATGATAATGCTTAAAGACAATCACATTGACTACTGCGGCGGTATAGAAAAGGCTATTGAAAAAGCATATGCCTATGTGCAAACATCACAAATTCAACTTAAAATAGAAGTAGAAACAGGAAGCATTGAAGATGTAAAAAAAGTAATGGCTGCCGGTAAAGTTGATCGCATTATGCTGGATAATTTTACCCCGGAAAAAATTAAGGAAGCACTGCAGATTATAAAGGGGCAATATGAAACAGAAGCAAGCGGCGGTATCAATTTGGATAATCTGGAAACCTATGCGGCCACAGGGGTAGACTATATTTCCAGCGGTGCTGTTATACACCAGGCACGCAGCCTGGACCTAAGCCTGAAGGCAGTAATATTGTAAACGATAAACAATGAAAGCAAAAAAAATACATGCACCGGGCGGGCTGGTATACTCTACAGATCCAAATTTTAAAGTAGCCGCAGAAGAAGCCATAGAAGAAACATTGCCTGCTGCACAACAAAAATTACAAATACGGCTGGATACAAAACAAAGAGCAGGCAAGGCTGTTACACTGGTGCTGGGTTTTACCGGCAGTGATGCAAACAGGGAGTACCTGGGCAAAAGCCTTAAAACTTTTTGTGGTACGGGCGGGTCTGTAAAAGACGGCGCTATAATAGTGCAGGGCGACAACAGGGAAAAGATTGCTGAATGGTGTAAAAAAAATGGATATACACAGGCACGAAAGATTTAACACAGCACCATATAACAGCAGCATTAACATCCTTACTTTTACAAACAACAATTACACTGCAATGGTTTCAAAAATTTCAGAGGGTATAAAAATTTCGGTGGAAACATTCTATCAGCCTGAATACAGCAATCCTGTAAACAGTGAGTTTATGTTTGCCTACAGAATAACCATTGAAAACAACAACATATTCCCGGTAAAATTATTACACCGGCACTGGAACATTTATGATTCCAACGGATCAGTAAGAGAGGTGGAAGGAGAGGGTGTTATTGGCGTGCAGCCACAGATAAATCCTGGTGAAAATTACCAGTATATCAGCGGTTGCAATTTAAAAACAGAGATGGGTAAAATGCATGGCACCTATCAAATGGAAAATATCAGCAGCAAAAAAATATTTGATGTAATTATTCCATCTTTCGAAATGATGGTTCCGTTTAAAATGAATTAGCAAGCGTTTACTAATGCACCGGTTAAAATAGGTGTGTTGTACAGGAATTTCTACTGTTAAAAACTAACGATAATCCCTCCCATTTATTTTTAAAGACTATCTTTATAAAAATTGATAACGTATTTTATTTATACTTTTTAACAGAGTTTAAATAAAATCCAATCATCCTTCAATCATGGCAAAAATAACTTTCGACAACCGGAACAATCAGTTTTACATAAGTTTGAAGACAGCAGTAGACCAATATTTTGAATCGGCCAATCTTAAAAAAACCGGCAATTGGCGGCTCTTTATTAAAACCATTATATTGATTGGTGCTGCTATTGCTATTTACAGCAGTCTTATTTTTTTACAATTGCCTGCGCTGCCTGCATTGCTGCTGGCGGGTCTGCTTGGCTTTACAATGGCCTCTATCGGTTTTAGTGTAATGCATGATGCCAATCATGGAAGCTACAGTACCCGGCCCTTACTGAATGATGCACTTGGCTTATCAATGAATGCAATGGGTGCTTCAGCATATTTCTGGAAACAAAAGCACAACATCATACACCATACCTACACCAATGTAGATGGTATTGATGACGACATTGCAAAAAGCCCCATCATACGCCAATGCGAAACACAAAAATGGGTGCCTGCTCACAAGATACAGCACTTGTACCTGCTGCCTGTATATGCACTCAGTACATTGTTCTGGGTATTTACTATGGATTTTAAAAAATATTTTTCACGTAAAATTTATACCACAGCAGCCTGGAAGATGTCTCTAAAAAATCACCTCGTATTCTGGCTTACAAAAATTGGGTACGTTACATTTTATATGATAGTACCGGCCATGGTGTGGGGTATTGGCCCCTGGCTCGCCGGTTTTTTTATAATGAATGCCGCTATGGGTCTTACACTTTCACTCGTTTTTCAACTGGCGCATGTAGTGGAAAATACCGAGTTTGAAAATGTAGCGCTTGATGAAACAAAGCATATTGAGACGGCGTGGGCCGAGCATGAATTAAAAACTACTGCCAACTTTGCAATGGGTAATAAAATAATTTCCTGGTTTGTTGGGGGTTTAAATTACCAGATTGAACACCATCTTTTTCCTAAAGTAAGTCACATTCATTACCCCGCCATCAGCAACATAGTAATGGAAAAATGCAGGGAATTTAATTTGCCTTATAATAAATATGATACATTGAGCGAAGCCGTAGCTTCCCACTTTCGTGTAATGAAAATGCTGGGGCAACAGCCTGTAATTGTAAAGCAAAAGAAAACCCCGGCGCCGCAGCAGGTGCAGGCTGCATGATGATTAGGGTTTATATTTTACCTGCTGAAAAATTGTTTCTGCATCTGTATTCATTAATTGAGGCAATGTAACTGCCGGATTTTTTTGCATGTATTTTTTTACAATTTGCCAGCCGGCAAAAGAACCGATGTTGCCAGGTGCACCTTCACCAAGTTCCTGCGTTTTGGGGCTTTCCTCCACATAATTCTTTATAATATTTTTATCCGTTACCTGCAGGTAATTGTTTTTTATAAATAAATCCCAAATGGCTGCTTCATGCTTATAGCCGTCGTTTAACTGCTCCGCAGTATAGCCAATTAATTTATATGCTGCTGTGCCTGGTAAAAATTTTTGAAGTAAAGCCAGCCGTTTTCCTTTTTCTATCATTTGATTTATCAGTGGCTTATCATCTTCTTTTTCAGGATACATATCATCCACAATATTTTTCATGCAGTTGATGGAAATGTATGAAGGTTCAAACCGCTGAGAGATGTATTCGGGATAATACTGCTGCACCATTTCTGATTTATATAAACCAAAGTTTTTACCCAGATGATGATGCAGGCCAACCAAAAATGCAGCAGGTGTCAGCACATCGCCATACCCGTCTGCAGGGCCGATATAAGTAATTATTTTTTCGGGCAGCTTATAAGGAGGAAAATAATATTTTACATACTGCATCGCCCTGCGTATTTCTTTTTCATAAGGAGAAAAATCATAGAATATCTTTTCGGCAGAATCATACAATGGGCGGTAAGCGGTAATAAAACCATTTACATAACTGGCAGCAGAATCTATCGGCCATTGAGGATCTACATTTAAAATGGTTTTTAAATAATTGCTGGTAAACGTTGGATTGTCATGCTGCAACTGCCGGAGATAATCGGTAAGATTGTTGCTGACTGTATCAAATAATTTTTTCTCAAAACGCTCCGTGGTCAGTTTTATCTGTATGCCAGAAACATCGGGCGTATCAGTATCCGCACACGAAAAAAAAATACATGATACAATAGCTGCCGCAATAAATAATCGCATCTTAATTGAATGGGGTTTAAAGTTTTAACTTTACAAATAAATAACTTTTATTACAAACATAAAGGGATGATCCTGTAAGGCGGTCTATTATGAAAATATTTTTAGCACAACAAAATTATCACATCGGCAACTTTGAAAGCAATACTGCAAAAATCATTGAAGCAGTAAAAACTGCAAAGCAACAGGGTGGTGATATAATTATCTTTAGCGAACTGTGTGTATGCGGCTATCCGCCCCGTGATTTTTTAGAGTTTAATGATTTTATCGAAAAGAGTTATGCCGCCATCAACAGCATTAAAGAGCATGCCGACGGTATTGCCGTGGTAGTGGGTGCACCTGACCGCAATAAAATAAAAGAAGGAAAAGATTTATTCAATGCAGCTTTCTTTTTGTATGAAAAACAAATAAAAAGCATTGCTCACAAAACCTGCCTGCCTACCTATGACGTGTTTGATGAATACCGTTATTTTGAACCTGCATATGAATGGAATGTGATACATTTTAAAGGAAAAAAAATCGCACTCACCATTTGTGAAGATATCTGGAACCTTGGCCATAACCCGCTTTACCGCACATGCCCAATGGATAAACTGATGGAGCAGCAGCCTGATTTTATGCTGAATATTTCTGCTTCACCATTTGATTATACGCATGATGAAGACCGCAAGGCTACCATTAAAGCCAATGTTGTAAAGTATCGCTTGCCCATGTTTTATTGCAATGGCGTGGGCAGCCAGACGGAAATAGTTTTTGATGGCGCTTCACTTGTATTTGATAAGCATGCCAATCTCTGCGGTCAGCTTCCGTTGTTTAAAGAAGCATTGCAGTCATTTGTGTTGAATGAAGATGGTACCATAGATGCCCCTATTATTGAAACGGCAGCACGTATGCCCGATAAAGAATTAAACCCTGCAGGGCTTGAAGAAAATCTTAACATACAGCAGGTGCATGATGCCATTGTGATGGGTATAAAAGATTATTTTGCCAAGATGGGTTTTAGCAAAGCCATCATCGGCAGCAGTGGCGGTATAGACAGTGCAGTAACCATTGCACTTGCATGCACTGCATTGGGTGCTTCCAATGTAAGGGCGGTATTAATGCCGTCACAGTATTCCACCGGGCATAGCGTAACCGATGCAGAGCAGTTGAGTAAAACATTGGGCAATCCTTACGATGTGGTACCTGTAAAAAATATTTACGATAGTTTTCTGGCAGCGCTGCAGCCTCTTTTCAATAACCTGCCCTTCAGCATTGCAGAAGAAAACCTACAGAGCCGCACCCGTGGAAATTTATTAATGGCGATAGCAAATAAGTTTGGTTATATACTGTTAAACACTTCTAATAAAAGTGAATTGGCCACCGGCTACGGCACACTGTATGGTGATATGGCCGGAGGGCTGGGCGTGCTCGGTGACTGCTATAAAATGCAGGTATATGCACTGGCACATCATATTAACCTGCACAGTGAAATTATTCCGGCAAATATTATTACAAAAGCGCCTTCGGCAGAATTACGTCCCGGACAAAAAGATGCAGATTCGCTTCCCGATTATGCCATCCTTGATAAAATTTTATTTCAGTACATCGAACGCCGGCAGGGTCCGCAGGAAATAAAAGCGCAGGGCTTTGAAGCATCACTTACGGATCGGGTTTTGAAGATGGTAAACCTGAACGAGTACAAACGAAATCAGTTTTGCCCTATCATCCGCATTTCTCCAAAAGCCTTTGGTGTAGGGCGCCGGGTGCCAATTGTGGCCAAATATCTAAGCTAAGATACTTGTACAAATTTGCAATCCAATTGCAAATTTGTACAAATCTTTCTATCTTTGAAAGATGGTGCAAAGACAGCTTGTAAAAAAACTAAAGCAATTATACCGTTACTTTCCTGTGGTGTCTCTCAATGGCCCCAGGCAGTCGGGCAAGTCTACTTTACTAAAAAATACTTTTCCGGCGCTGCCGTATAGCACTTTAGAAAACCCGGATGATTTGCAGTTTGCCTTAAGAGACCCCAGGCGTTTTTTAGAAAACTATCCCAAAGGCGCCATTCTTGATGAAGTGCAAAATGCCCCACAGCTTTTCTCCTACATACAAGGCATAGTGGACATCAATCCAAAAATAAAATTTGTACTCAGCGGCTCACAAAATTTTTTATTGAACCAGCACATTGCACAAACACTTGCAGGCAGGGTGGGGCTGCTTACCCTGCTGCCATTCTCCATCACCGAACTGCAGGCAGCATCGCAGCTAAAAAAAACCTTTGAAGAAGTGGCCTTTACCGGCTTTTTCCCAAGGATATTTGATAAGAAAATTCCACCCTCTTTATTTTATCCGGCTTATTTACAAACCTATGTACAGCGGGATGTGCTGCAGATAACAAAAATTACAGAGGCATCGCTGTTTATCAAATTTTTAAAACTCGTGGCCGGAAGAACCGGGCAGCTCATTAACTTTTCTTCGCTTGCATCGGATGTGGGCATAGCTGTAAATACTGTAAAATCCTGGGTAAGCATTTTAGAAATGAGTTACATACTTTTTCTATTAAAACCACACCGCAATAATTTTGCGAAGCGGCTGGTGCAGCAGCCTAAAATATATTTTTATGATACAGGGCTGCTGTGTTACTTGCTCGGCATAGAAAAGCCGGCGCAACTGCAAACCCATTTTGCCCGTGGATTAATTTTTGAAAACCTGGTGATACTGGATTTAATGAAAAACAAACTGAACCAGGGGCAGGAGAGCAATCTTTATTTCTGGAGAAACAATCATGGCCGTGAAGTGGATTGTGTTATAGACAACAATACAGGCCTGTATCCTGTTGAAATTAAAAGCGGGCAAACAAAGTCACCCCATTTTTTTGACGGCGTAAATTATTACAGAAGCCTGGCCAAAACAAAAAGCAAAAAGGGCATGGTGGTGTATGGAGGAAAAGATATACTGACTACTGCTGACGGACTGCTGCTGCCCTGGAATAAAATGGATGCGCTGTATAAACTGTAATGGATGACAAAATACCACGCTGTGTTCCTTTTAAACATTAATTTGCCCTGTAAATAATGTGGCAGCGTTTTTGTAAATGCATTGTTTGTATTTTGCGCCACTTAAGTTATTTATAAATAGTGCTGAATACGCTCTGGTAAAAATCCTTTAGAACAGAATTAAAAAAACATATGCAACAAACAGCGGAAGATATACGCCTGCTAAATGAAAGAATAAGCCATGCATCAGGTTTTGTTACACGAATCAACAATGAATTAAGCAAGGTAATTGTAGGGCAGTATGGTATGATAGAGCGGCTGATGATAGGGCTGCTCAGCAATGGACATGTATTGCTGGAAGGTGTGCCCGGTCTGGCAAAAACGCTTGCTATAAAGTCGCTGGCGCAGGCCATACAGGCCAATTTCAGCCGCATACAGTTTACGCCCGATTTATTGCCTGCGGATGTGGTGGGTACCATGATTTATAACCAGGCGAAGAATGAATTTTATGTACGCAAGGGTCCCATTTTTTCCAACTTTATACTGGCCGATGAAATAAACAGGGCGCCGGCAAAGGTGCAGAGTGCCTTGCTGGAAGCCATGCAGGAAAGGCATGTAACCATTGGTGATACTACTTATAAACTGGATGAACCTTTTTTAGTACTGGCTACGCAAAACCCCATTGAGCAGGAAGGAACCTATCCGCTGCCCGAAGCACAGGTAGACAGGTTTATGCTTAAAGTTATTATTGATTATCCCTCCAAGCAGGATGAGCAGCAGATAATAAGGCAAAACACACAGGCGCTTACTGCCGAAAAGATTTATCCTGTGGCATCTACCAGCGAAATATTAACTGCAAAAGAACTGGTGCGTCAGGTTTACCTCGATGAGAAAGTAGAAAATTATATCCTGGACATTGTGTTTGCCACCCGCTTTCCAGATAAATATAATTTACAAAAATTAAAAGGGCTTATTGGTTTTGGCGGCTCACCAAGAGCGAGCATTAATCTGGCACTTGCGGCAAAAGCATATGCATTTTTAAACAAGCGTGGCTATGTAATTCCTGAAGATGTAAGGAGTATTTGCAAAGATGTATTGCAGCACCGCATAGGCCTTACCTACGAAGCAGAAGCTGAAAATGTAAATACCAATGAGATAATAAATGAAATAATAAGAGTAGTGCATGTGCCTTAATATAAATCCATACGCTTGCTTACAACAGAACAAATAATAAAGAAGGTAAAAGAGCTTGAAATAAAAAGCAAGAAAATTACCACCCATCTTTTTACAGGTGAGTATCATTCTGCTTTTAAAGGAAAGGGCATGCGGTTTAGAGAAGTAAGGGAATATTATCCCGGTGATGATGTACGTTTTATTGACTGGAATGTAAGTGCAAGATTCAGTCATCCGTTTACAAAAGTTTTTGAAGAAGAAAGAGAGCTCACTGTTTTTTTACTGGTGGATATCAGTGCCAGCAACTTTTTTGGCACCGTTCAGCGGCGTAAAAAAGATATCATAACCGAAATTGGGGCTGTACTTACCTTTAGCGCTATCAGTAACAATGATAAGGTAGGCGCAATTTTTTTCAGTGATAAAATTGAAAAATACATCGCACCAAAAAAAGGAAGGCAACATGCACTTTACATAGTAAGGGAACTGCTTACTGCAGAGCCAACGGGCAACAGCACAAGGATGGAAGATGCCATTAAGTTTTTTAACAAGGCATCAGGTCAAAAAAGCATTGCATTTTTAATGAGCGACTTTACAGATGCTGTTTATGAAAATGATTTAAAAGTAATTGGTGGCCGCCATGATGTAATTGGCCTCCGCATATACGACCGTATGGATATGGAGCTGCCGGATGCAGGCCTGCTGCAGGTGGAAGACTTAGAAACACGTAAAATGAAGTGGATAGACAGCAGTAATAAAATGGTGCAGTATAATTACCGGAAAAAATTTATGGAGCAGAGTGAATTGTGCAAAAATTATTTTCGCAAGGCTGCTGCTGATTTACTGCACATACGCACGGATGAAGATTATGTAAAAGTGCTGCAGAAATTTTTTATCAAAAGAAGTTAAACCCCGCTGGTGCGGAACAATGGAGCGAAAATTTTCCCGTTCATATAAATTGTGGATTACACTGCTGAGCATACTTATCGTAAGTATATGCCATGCACAGTATCCCGTAGTGCGTTCTTCTATTGATAAAAATGAGATATTGATTGGCGAACAAATCACTTTATCTGTACAGGCCAGTTTTAATGGAAGTGCCTTTATTCCTTCGCTGCCTGTATTGCCCGATTCAATGGAACATTTTGAAGTGGTTGATAAATCTAAAGCAGATTCTGTGTATGCGAATGGTGAACTTAGTTCCATCGCACAGCAATTTATCATTACAAGTTTTGATTCGGGCAGGTGGACGCTGCCCCCGGTAAAAATGAATTTTGGACGCACAGGAAATGCAGCGCCTGTGTCAATTTTTACAGATTCATTTCCCGTTATTGTTTCTTTTTCTACATCGGATACCAGCAGTAACCTGCGTGATATAAAACCTGTAAGGGGTGCTGAAAAAGAAAATACAATGTGGTACTGGATAGCTGCCGCAATATTATTGGCTGCGCTGGTTGTATTTATCATTTGGTTTTACCGTCACTGGAAAAAAAATAAGGCCACTCAGATTTTTAAAGCAGCGTTATCACCACTTGATGAAGCCATGCAGGAGCTGCAACTGGTAAAAAAAATGAACGCATCGCATCCTGATGAGGTAAAAAAAATCCATACAAAATTGGCGGATATCCTCAGGCGGTATTTATCAAGAAAGGACAATGTACTTTACCTGAATAAAACCTCCGGTGATGTGCTGCTGTTGCTCAGCGATAAACTTAAAGACACGGCGGCACTTGCAGTTATTGCCGGCGCACTGCGTACAGGTGATGCAGTAAAATTTGCGAAATATTTTCCGCCACAGGATGTAAACAATGAATGTACAGATGCTGTAATAAAGACTATCCGGACACTGGAAGAAAAACCATTAACGAATAAACAATAAGCAGTTTTGATTTTTGATTACTTTAAAAATATAAGTTTTGCTAACCCGCAGTTGCTGTGGGTGCTGCTGCTGCTTCCATTGCTTGCAGCCAGGTATATTTTTGGCAGCAGCAGCCAGAGTTCCGTTAAAGTGTCGTCTTTAAAAAGTTTTGCAGGGCTGTATTCGTGGAAAAATATTTTCCGTCATTTTCCTTTTGTATTGCGCCTGCTTGCCCTGCTCTTTTTTATCATTGCCCTGGCAAGGCCACAAATAAAAAGTGAAGAGCAGTATGCCGAAGGTGAGGGTGTGGACATTGTATTGTGCATAGATGTAAGCGGCAGTATGACAGCCCAGGACTTTACACCCAACCGTATGGAAGCTGCAAAAAAAGTAGCTGCAGATTTTATTGACAGCAGGCTTACCGACAGGATAGGTGTAGTAATTTTTTCAGGCGAAAGCTTTACACAATGCCCGCTTACCACGGATAAACCCGTTTTAAAATCGGCAGTAGAAAATATCCGTAACGGATTGCTGGAAGATGGCACCGCCATTGGTGACGGTCTTTCCACAAGTGTAGACAGGCTACGCAGCAGCAAGGCAACAACCAAAGTGGTTATTTTACTTACGGATGGTGAAAACAATGGCGGATTAATCGGGCCATTGAATGCAAAAGAGATTGCAAAAGCATTTGGTATAAAAGTGTACACCATTGGTGTGGGTACAGATGGCTATGCACCCTTTCCTGTAAAAACAGCGTTGGGTGTAATAGTGCAGCAGCAGAAAGTAACCATTGATGAAAAATTACTTACACAGATTGCAGCAGAAACGGGCGGAAGATATTTTAGGGCCAAAGACAATGCAGGGCTCGAAAATATTTATAAAGAAATAGACGGACTCGAAAAATCAAAGGTGGAAATATCCACCATTGCAAGATTTACAGAAAAGTATTTTCCTTTTATATTGCTTGGCCTTTGCTGTCTTTTGCTGGAAGTAATTCTGCGCTATACCATCCTGCGTAAATTTCCATAACGTTTTTTAGTAAAAATATTAAGCGGCTCTATTCATTTTATTTAATGAAATTCGCAGCAATGAAAGCAACGGTTTATAAAAGCACCGGCAGTTGGTACCTGGTACAGCGTGATGATGGTACCATATATAATGCCAGGATGCCGGGCAAGTTTAAAATGGACGGACTTACCAGCACCAATCCTGTAGCGGTGGGAGATGTGGTGAATATTGAAACAGAAAATGAACTCGAAAATTCTGTTACCATTACAGCCATTGATGACAGGAGAAATTATGTAACCCGGCTTTCACCCGCCAATAAAAATAAGCACCACATCATTGCTTCCAATCTTGATCAGTCTTTGTTATTTGCCACATTAAAAGATCCCAAAACATCGCTGGGTTTTATTGATCGTTTTTTAATCACTTCCGAAGCGTATCACATTCCTTCCATCATTGTTTTTAATAAAGCTGATTTATACAAACAAAAAGAAGAAGAAAAGTTTGAAGCCGCTAAAACCATGTATGAAGCCATTGGCTACAAAGTATTTTTAATGAGTATTGAAAACGGGCTGGGATTAAAAGAGGTAATGGCACAGTTGATAAATAAGACCACTTTAATCAGTGGTCATTCTGGGGTGGGAAAATCTTCTTTTATAAATATTTTATTTCCTGTACTGCATTTAAAAACACAGGATGTAAGCGGATGGAGCGGCAAGGGATTGCACACCACCACTTTTGCAGAGATGTTTAATTTACCCGGCGGCGGAAGAATTATAGATACACCAGGCATCAGGGAACTGGGGCTGGTGGATATTTCCAGGCAGGAGCTTGCTCATTACTTTCCTGAAATGAGGGTGCTGATGAACAACTGCCAGTTCAATAACTGTATACATACCAATGAACCCGGCTGTGCGGTAAAGCATGCCGTAAACAATGGGGCCGTGCATTATGAGCGATACGCCAGTTATCTGAATATACTGGACAGCATTGAAGAAAAAGCGTATTGATTAGTATGCCCTGCGCTCAAGAAAATGTGCCACTTCCATTACCGCATTATTTTCCTGCTGTATACTTTTTGTATGCTGCGGAAAAATGGATACGCCGTTAAAAATGTTGTAGTGCAATGTAAGCAACTGGTTTTTGTAAGTAAAGTCCCAGTCGAGAGTTTCTGCGTCGTCTACCTGATTTAAAAAACATACCTGCAGATCGGCGCTCAATGTATCGGCAATTGCGTAGAATTTAGAAATACCGCAGTTGTCATCAATTACGGCTTCGGTGTTGCCGTTTTTTGTAGTAAGGTGATAGCACATGGTATAGGGATTTATAGGTTACGGATTTTTATTGCGGTGGGTAAGCAACTATATGCTTTTATCAATAACTGATTTTACCTCCCCGGTATTTTGCCTTGCGTGCCGCCTTTATATCACCGGCATCTTTAGCGTCGCCTGATAATAATTTTTCTGCGCCCACATTTCTTCCGTCGCTGGGGCAGCCATATTTGTCCTTCTTTTTAAAAACAGCGCAACTGCCCATAAAAAATATTACCGTTAAAGCAAGTACCCCTTTTTTCATACACCAAATATAATTTTTTTCTACAACCTTATTCGTTTTCACTTTTTTCTGCTGTTGTAAACCAACTGCTGTACTTCACATAATTTTCAGCAATCCTGTTTATTTCACCACTTATCAATTCCTGCGATATGTCTTTTACTTTTTTTGCCGGCACACCTGCGTAGATACTGCAGGGTTCTATTACTGTATTTTCAAGCACCACTGCGCCTGCTGCAACGATGCTGTTACTCCCCACTTTTACATTGTCCATCACGATGGCGCCCATGCCCACGAGTACATTATCATCTATAACGCATCCATGTACAATTGCATTGTGTCCGATGCTCACATTATTTCCAATGATGGCTTTTGTTTTTTCAAAAGTGCAGTGGATAACGGCGCCATCCTGCACATTTACCCGGTTGCCCATCTGGATGCTGTTAACATCGCCCCGCAGTACAGCATTGAACCATACGCTGCATTCATCTCCCATCAACACATCACCCACAATAGTGGCATTAGGAGCAATAAAACAATTGGCACCCATCACAGGGTAAATATTTTTTACAGGAAGAATTACAGGCATACTATTTTTTTTATTTTAGTAAGGGGTTGTTTAAAATTGTTTTTTGAGCCACGAATCACAGAAATAAATACGAATCATTCGTGGAGGTGGTGGCAAGCATTCATTTCCTCAAGGCACTCAATGATATTCTTTGAAATCATTTTAAACAAACGCTAATTTTTTTTAACTCAATTCTATTGAACGTTTACAAATTTTTGATTTCCCTTTTATTTTCTACAGCACATTTTCCAGAAATATTCCAGGCTACGGCACACGTTAAATTTTTATGTTTTTTAAAATGATGTACTGTAGCAGGTTTTAATATTTATTCAAATATCAAACTTTCCCGCCGAAATTTGCAGGTATGACGCAGCGGCAATTATTTTTAAATCATGTGGGGCAAACATCTGAAGCGCCTTTAGCATTGCACATTGTAAAAGCTGCAGGCAGCCGTATGTGGGATGCAGCCGGAAAAGAATACATTGACCTCATTGCCGGTATTAGTGTATGCAATGTTGGTCACCGCCATCCACGGGTTATTGAAGCCATAAAAAATCAGTTGGATGATTACCTCCACATAATGGTGTATGGCGAACTGGTGGAAACACCGCAGGTAGCATATGCACAAAAACTAACAGCACATTTACCCGCTTCACTCGATTCAGTTTTTTTTACCGCCAGTGGCAGTGAAGCCACTGAAGGAGCTATGAAACTGTCCAAACGTTTTACTGGCCGCACCCAGATAGTTTCTTTTAAAAATAGTTATCATGGAAGTACGCAGGGCGCATTGAGTATAATGGGAGATGAATACTGGCGCAATGCCTTCCGGCCATTGCTGCCTGATGTGCTGCAACTGCGGTATAATTCTTTTGATGACCTTTCTCAAATTACAGAAAGAACAGCCTGCGTGGTGGCTGAAACTGTACAGGCAGAAGCCGGCGTACTGGTGCCAGCAAATAACTGGCTGCAGGCGCTGCGAAAAAGATGTGATGATACAGGAACCTTACTGGTGCTGGATGAAATACAATGTGCATTTGGCCGCAATGGCGCTTTGTTTGCATTTGAAATATTTAATGTGGAGCCAGATATTTTGTTGCTGGGCAAAGCGCTGGGTGGCGGCATGCCGCTGGGTGCACTTGTTGCCAGTAAAAAAATGATGGATTCATTTACGCACCATCCTGTGCTTGGTCATATCAATACTTTTGGGGGGCATCCTGTTTGCTGTGCAGCAGGGCTTGCAGCTTTTAATGTGTTGCTTGATGAAAATTTACTTGGCAGCGTTGCTGCAAAAGAAAAACTTTTTCTTTCGTTATTAAAGCATGATAAAATAAAAGCCGTAAGAAGCTGTGGTCTGATGATAGCGGTGGAATTTGAAAGCTTTGAAGTAAATAAAAAAATTATAGATGCCGCAATAGCCAAAGGGGTATTTACTGATTGGTTTTTATTTGCTCCGCATTGTTTGCGGATAGCACCACCGTTAGTAATAATTGAAGAAGAAATCAAGGTTGCCGGCAAAAGATTACTTGCTGTTTTAGATAGTCTATAATAAAAAACAGTTCAGCCCAAACGTAATGTTATACTACGGCATTTATTTTTTCAATTATATTCTTTAAATGCGGTAATGGGATAGTCAGATTGCATCCATTTCCCCCTTCGATTACTTTGTCAGAATCGGGATGCCCAAATAAATAATAATACTTATGATTGAGTGCATCTGCCAAATGCCAATAACACTGGTTGTGGTAAATTGTATCCCGCCTGAATTCCAATATCTTTGACCCCCCTTTCATAAACAGGGCATTTGTAAGTCCGGCTCCATGTATTGATGCCATTGCCGCTGAATTGGATGAAATGCTGATTTGCTCAGTGATGCTGTAATCTTCAAAACAGATGATTTCAAAGCCGTATTCTTTAAAAAGGCCACTCACTTCTTTCTCATTGAGAATATTTCTATATCTGGCCTTCGATCTGCTTATGTATATTTTTTTGCCTAAAAACTCTGTTTGCCCGAATGTTTTTTGAATATCGGCATGCAGTGTTTTTATCAGCAAATCATGAATTTTGCCTGGCATGGCCGGATGGTTCACTATGGTTATTCTTTTAGCTTTAACCATTTCTTCCGGCCTTATCCATTCAATCCGGTGTGGAAGCAATTGAAGTCTGGTTAATATTTCTATGCCAACGGTGCATACATAATTATTGTAAGGCAGCAGCAAGACATGGCTTTCAAGAAATTGTTTTGCACAATATAGTCTTGGTAGAAAGTCGCAGAACCAATGGTAATGGTTGCTGCTCCATTCATCAAAACACAACAGGTAATTTTCGTCAGGCAGTTTTCTTTTAGATTTTAAAATGAGCCTTTTCATGCTTTTAATCTGGTGGAATTGATGGATGTGTATAAGGGATTCCTTTATTATCCTGAATCTAGAATCAAAGGCAAAACCGCCACCATTGACAACAACATTCTCAAATGAACCTGCATAAACTGCATTTGTAAAATAGGAAAACTCCTCTTTACAAAAATCCAGTTCTCCGGGTGTGTAATTCTCCGGGAAACGACGGATAATTTCTTTTTTCTCAAGAAGTAGCATTCTGATAACCTGAAATTTGGAGTTTTTAATAAAATATACCATTATCCCCTTATCTTGGATTACAAATATTTTACTGGGACATTGGGAAATTTTTCTTGAGGTTAAAGATTATAATTTATATAGGAAGGGCATAAAAAGCTACGCTTTGTGAAGACCAACCTGAATAATTTGCAACTGCGTTGGGGTTAGAGCTATAATAGTGATCGGTGTAACTGGCATTATAAAAAGCATATACCGGAATAGAGCCTGATACTTGGGTTGAATATGCATAAAATGATGTGCCATCATTTTGCCACCCAGAATACCCTGCAACTGCATTAATATTTGGCGAATAAACATGGTCTCCATTGCCATTATGATAAAATTGATATATTGGAACAGTGCCAGAGACTGGTGTTATCCTTGCCTTAAAAACTCGATCCATTTAAAATCCAGCCACTAAATTGGTTTGGTATGTTGGAACTAGAAGCAAATGAATGGTCACCTCTGGATGAATTATAATATTCATAAATAAATTGCGGACTGGGTATTTGATTAGGGCTATATAAAAAACTCAGGGCTATAATATCATTTGTATTAAAAGATCGTGATACTTGTGCTGTTCCAAAGCACGATAGAATAAAAGACTCGGCATCTGGAACAGTAGGTGTGCCGGGTATATTAATTGCTCCTAATGGACTAATATCTTCCCCCCCCCTATTCCGCAGCTGTAAGATCGGTTCATATAGTCAGTATGCCTCATTCCAATTGTATGACCAATTTCATGCTGTAAGATAGATGCGGCCCAAAAAACACTTTCAATTGGAGTAACTTTATTAGTGTTCACATTAATTAGACTTCCAGGATTTCCGCCACCGGGGAAACCGCCTGTATTTCCGTTAACAGATGCGCCAACAAAAGCTAGAGGGTCGTACGATTCTCCTGAAAATCCAATTACTCTAATATCAGAAGCAATTGAAGTTGTTCTCAAGAAGGTCAGCCCCAAACTTAATCTATTATATCGTGCTATAGCCTCATCCAATGCCTGAGAATAGAATGAAGATAGATTTTCAAGCCTTATAGTTATTGTACGTGGCCAAAATTGAACTACTGCTGTCGTTCTATATTGTTCTGTTTTAGCAATATTGAGAGACATTCCTGTGTGCTTTATTCCCAAATCCTTTACATTAATCAGTATGTCGTTCTCGACTAAATAACCATCTTGAAACGGAACTACTAACTGTGTGCTATAGCCCATTTGTTTAATTTGATTTAAAACAAGGTCTGTAACTGCAATTTTTGCTTGGGAAGTGTTTGGGGCTACTTTTTTACAGGATGGAGCTGCTGCTATATAGATAAATAGTAGAATTAAATGTAATTTTTTCATAAAAGAAGTTATAAGGGTATAAAAATATAATTAAATAAAATTAGTTGAAAATGGCGATAGTGAAAATTTATTCTCCCCCCCCCAATTTTGCAGTTTTACGAAAGTTAAATTGATTGTCTGGTCATCTTGCATTAATTTTTAAAACTTGCACCTTGATGCAGAATTATCAAGTCAACATATTCGAATTTCCTTAAAAAAACTTTTGAATTTTGACAATCTTTCTTTACTTTGCAATTCAAAGTGCTTTTTATGAACGAGCAACAACAATCAATGCAGCATTTGCAACACATTAAGCAAATGATGGAACGCAGCAGCCGCTTTATCAGCTTAAGTGGATTAAGCGGTATCAGTGCAGGTATATGTGCACTCATCGGTGCTGCTTTATCTTATGATTATGTAATGGGTGCAAAAGAGTACATCATTGATAATACAAAGGCGGCAGCCTTGTCATCACCCGGCGACCCTGCATTTATTTTAAACACTTGGATTTTCTGGATTGCCGCAGGCACTTTTGTGGCTGCACTTTCCGCTGCTTTTTTGTTTACCTGGATAAAGAGCAGGAAGCAGGGTATTCCGCTATGGGGCAGCACTGCCCGGCGCCTGCTGATAAATATGAGCATTCCACTGTTGGCAGGCGGCATTTATCTTTTCAGGCTAATTCATTTTGGCACATTTGGCCTGGTAGCTCCAGGCTGTCTTATTTTTTATGGCCTTGCCTTAATCAATGCCAGTAAATACACGCTGGATGAAGTACGCTATCTTGGCTATGCACAGGTGCTGCTCGGGTTGATTAACCTCAACTTTACGGGCTATGGGCTTTATTTTTGGGCCGCAGGTTTTGGTGTATTGCACATTGTATATGGTGCATACATGTGGTGGAAATACGAACGGAATGCATAGGCAGCAATGTTAAACCAGTAACACCCACACCATTAAACGAAATTGTTTTGGCAAATAACCCGATACAAAATTTAAATAAAATTTTTGACAGCCGCATCCGGCTGGGGATAATGAGTGCCCTGATGGTAAATGAATCTGTAAATTTTAATGAGCTAAAGGAACTGCTGAGCATCACAGATGGCAACCTGGCCAGCCATTTAAAGGCGCTGGAAGAAAATGCTGCCATCAAAGTGCAGAAGGGATTTATTGGCCGGAAAACCAATACCACCTATACGGTTACCAAAGCGGGAGAGAAGGCTTTTAAAACCCATTTGGAAGCATTGGAGAAAATGATACAGGCCACAAAGTAATTTTTTTTATACTTATACTTTGAAAAACAAAGCGCTTTTATAACTTAAAACATATAAACATGTCTCCTGCATCATCCCTTAGTATTTGGCAAAAAAACAAATTGCTTATTAAATCTTTCTGTATCGGTATGCTGGTACTGGTACTGCTGATTCCCACATTTTTTATTATGTTTTTAGTAACCGACAGGGAATACAGAAGAGGTGAGGTGGTGCAGGAAGTAAGCAGTAAATGGGCAGAGGCTCAAACCATCACCGGTCCGTTTTTAGCCATACCCTATTACCAGGAAGAAAAAGCTGCAAACAACAGCATTGCCACAGTAAAAAAATACATGTACCTGCTGCCTGAAGAGCTGCAAATAAATGGCAGCCTGCAGCCGCTGATAAAACACCGCAGCATATTTAAAGTGCCTGTGTATAACAGCAGTCTTACACTAACAGGTACGTTTAAAATAACTAAACCAGAAAAACTTGCAGTAAGTATAACAATGCTGCATTTTGATGAAGCGGTTGTGTGTATGGGAATTGCCGATTTTAAAGGGATTGGTGAAAATCTTATGATGAAATGGAATGGTACAGCATCGGTGTTCGAAAGCGGCGTGCCGGGGGCAAGCTGGTTGCCAGACGGCTTAAGCAATCCCGTTAAATTAACGGCTGATGAGTTGCTTACAGGACAAAATACTTTTGCAATTGATCTTACATTAAAGGGCAGCGAAAAATTTTATGTTTGTCCATTTGGAAGTACCACCACCATGCACCTTAAAAGCGAAAGGCCCAATCCTGCTTTTGATGGAAAATATTTACCTGACACAAGCACCGTAACCAGCAAAGGATTTTCAGCTACGTGGAAGGTGCTGCATTTCAACAGAAACTTTCCTTCGTCCTTTACCAGCATCAATCAGGAAGTAATTGCACAAAGTGCATTCGGTTTAAAATTGTTGCAACCGGTAGATGGATATGGACAAACCATGCGAAGTGTAAAATATGCGGTGCTTCTCATTGCCCTTACATTTTTTGTTTATTTCTTTTTTGAAATTTATTACCGGCAGCATGTGCATCCGCTGCAATACATACTGATAGGTTTTGCACTGGTAATTTTTTACACATTGCTGCTTTCCATATCGGAATATCTTGCATTTAGCCAGGCTTATGCCATTGCAGCATCAGCTACTGTGCTGCTGATTGGATGGTATACAAAAAGTATTTTTAAACGCTGGCCGGTGGTACTGCTTTTTACTTTTATCCATTCTGCCCTCTACCTGTTTATTTATGTATTGATCCAACTGCAGGATGATGCCTTACTGTTTGGCAGTATTGGTTTGTTTGTGCTGCTTGCTGTTATTATGTATTTCAGCAGAAAAGTAAAATGGGAGCGGAAGAAGCGAGTGCTGTTAATAGTTAATAAAACATGGAAAGCCTGCATCCCTGCGGCACAGGCTTTCCTTTACTTTTGACACCTAATTTAATAAAGCGAAACATGAAGCTTATAAAATCATTTCGGTATGCACTGGAGGGAATCAGGTACTGCTTTACCACCCAGTTAAATTTCAGGATACACCTGCTGGTAATGCTGGCTGTTGTTGGTTTTGCTGTGTACGCAGGCATTCACACTGCTGAATGGCTTTTTGTAACCGGCTGCTGTATGCTTGTGCTTACTGCTGAGTTGTTCAATACCGCCATTGAAAAACTTTGCGATGCTGTTACCTCCGAGCAGCATCCTGTTATTAAAGCAGTAAAAGATATGTCGGCAGGCGCTGTGCTGATAAGTGCAGCAGGCAGCGTAATAATCGGCTGCATTATTTTTTTTCCAAAAATTCTTCACCTTATAAAAAAATTTTATGATTAAATTATCTTCAATACAAAAGCTGATGGCCGCATTTATTTTTTTTATTGCCGGCATGCTGGTGATGCGTATAGCATATGCTGACAACCTGCACTATGTTTTTCTTTTGTGGAATTTGTTTTTGGCATGGATTCCTTTTCAGCCTGCCCTGCTGCTAACTGTAACCAGGCAGCAGCACAGATGGCATTGCTGGGTTTTACTGCCTGTATGGTTGTTGTTCTTCCCCAATTCCTTATACATCGTAACAGATTTAATGCACCTGGAAAATATCAATGACCGGGTGCCTGTTTGGTATGATGCGGTGCTGTTGTTTACGGCAGCCATTGCCGGTTTAATAATGGCTTACGCATCTTTACTGCAGGTAGAAAGATTTTTTAAAAAGAATATTTCTGCAAAGCATACAGAAAAACTGGTGGTTGCTGTTTTATTTACAGGATCGTTCGGTGTGTATATCGGACGGTTTTTACGATGGAATAGCTGGGATATTATTACCAATCCTTTTTCTTTATTGCAGGAGGTGGCTGCTAATTTATTAATGCCTTTTCATCATTACCGCACCTGGATGGTTACGCTGCTGCTTACCTGTTTGTTCAGCCTGCTTTATTATGCCATAAAAAAATTGCCCGCTCTTTTGTATGAGCCGGGCAATTATAAAAGATAATATTGTAGTTTTTAAAAATCAAGTCCTAAACTAATGTAATAAATAGGCTTGCCCTTAAAGATGCCATTCATTTGCCATGCGGCATCAAATTTTAAAAAGTATCCCAGCACTACACTTCTGGCACCAAAGCCATAGCCACCGGCCAGCGGGCCAATGCCGCCTGCTTTTTTTATAACCCGTATATCAGGCCTGTTAGGAGCGGAGTATTCAATTACCGGACGTTTTATTCCTTTGTAAGCACCGTTCCATGCGGTACCCAAATCAATAAATTGCACCAGTTGAAAATTGCGTAAAAAAGCATTGTTCACCGGTCTGTTAAAAAATGTACTCAGCACCGGCAGCCTGAACTCACTGTTGAGGGTAACCGCATTGTTTCCATTGGCAATATTTTGTTTAAAGCCACGCATGTTTACAGCAAGGCTTTGAAAAGTGTATTCAGCATCAGCAGCGGGCGGATTTTGTAAAAAGAATTTATTGGCATTGCCAAACATCAGCCATCCATCCACACCACCCAGGTAATACAACGTTTTTTGGCTGCCCCAGCTAAAGTCGCCTGCAGCCCTGCCTGCCCAGATAAAGTTGCGGTATATCGGGTAATAGTACCGGGCATCAAAACCCCAGTTGAAATTAAATTTCCCTGAATTATTTTTTTCTTTGCTGATATCGGTATTCCAGTCAAAAAATATTTTATACCGCAGCCCTTCCCAAATATTCTGACTGGGGTTTAATGTATTGTCATATACATATTCAACATGTGTTTGGGCAAATGTTTTTAATACATCGGGTTCTTTCAAAGTAGCGCCATCACCATACCGGATGTCAGTAAGATATACCGCCCTGTCTTTTCTCAATCCAAAATTAAAACTTACTCTTTTTGAATTGTCAAAAGGATAAGAGATGCCGGCCTGTGCAATATTGGTAATGGTTTTTGTAAGCACATCATTGCCAGGAGACTTTTCAAAATCCACCGTTTGCAAAACGTTTCTGTAATAAGTAAGACTCCAGTCAAACCTTCTCTTAAAATTCTGATAACTCAGCAGCCATTCATTGTCTTTTAAATTAGTGGACAGCCGCAGGCCTCCGGTTATTTTTACATCTTCCATCAGCTCAGATGTACCCAGCCGCAATAAACCATTCAGCGGTGTTTCTGAGCCGAGACGAATAGGGCCTTGTCCGCTCTGGTAAGGCTGATACCGGTTAAATAAAATGGCATTGCTAAATCCCAACCCGCCATATTCTGCGCCGAACTTTACCGGCTTGTACGGGTATAGTTTTGCTTTTTTCAGCACATCATATTTTGGCGGAGCAGCATCCTGTAAAGTAAACAGCACAGCATCATTTTTTGCGCTGTCTTTTCTTTCTGTATCAAATTCAGTTTGAAAAATATCATTTTGTTTCACTGTACTATCGCTCCCCGCAGGCTTATCAAATTTTTCGGATGTTTCTTTTACAATTTTATCCGCCATTAATATTCTTTTCATATAGCTGGTAGGCGGCACAGTTACATTGCGGCGGCGCAATACATTTTCATCTATTTTTAATTTGTACAAAACCTTTTCATCGCTCTGGCGGGTAACTTCACTTACCTGGTTGTTGTCGCCGGCAATCCTGCTTTCAGCCACGCTGCTTTGGTAATTGGTAAGCGGAAAAGTATACGCAGAATCCTGCGATACAGCCATTACAGCAATAGAATCCACATCTTGTTGTTTATTTACTTTAAGCACACTGTCCACTTCCGCTGGCGAAGGATTTCTTAAAATATCTTCTCCTATCAGCACGAGTGTATCCAGGCCTGCGGCCTTGGTTGTAAAAAAACCTGCGTACCGGTTGCCCACGCCATTCTCATCACTTATAAAAGTAAAATGATTGCTGTTGTACGGTGTGGGATAGCGGGCATTGCCATATTTTAAATTTGACAATTGGGTAATTTGATTCAGTGATGCTTTTTGCCCAAAGTTGGTTATCAAAAAAATATTGTAGCGGTTGTGGCTGGGGATAGACGTGTCACCGCCCTTAGTATCTGCCGCAGGCCGGTTGCTGGAAAAAATAATACCAGTTTTACCCGGGAACGAAACAAAGCTGGGATCTAAATCTGCATACACATCATCTGTTACCTGCTGTACTTTTTCTGTTTCAAGATTGTAAATAAAAATATCGCTGTGCCCGTTTTTGGTGGCGCTTAATAAAAGCGTGCGGCTGTCCAGCATAAACTTTACATCCTGCACCTGCTGAAACTGTTCTGTAATATCAAGCTTTGGAAATTTTATACGTGTTACCACATCATACACAAACAATTTCAATCTTCCTTCCTGGTTATAAATTACGGTGAGCCTTGTGCCTTTTGGATCCCAGGCCACCAGCGGGTAATCCGGATTTGTTTCATTTTGATAACTGCGTATGCCATATTTCAATAAAGTGCTGTATTCAAAATCTTCCATCAGTTTCAATTTCACAATCCCTTTTTTATATTCCGTTACTGCATAGCTGTTATTTTTTTTATTTGGGTTTACATTGATGCGGTAATAATTCTGGCGTTTATTAATGTCAAAACTTTCCACCACGCTACCTTTGGGATAGGGTTTTCTGCGGCGTATGTCATTGCTGTACTTTTCTTCCTCATACTCCATAAACTCATTGAGGAGGCTTTTGAACTTTTGCTTGCATATTTGCATGCTGGCTCTGTTAAGATTTTTGTACACCCTTGCCAGATAAAAAAAGTAGGTGGCGTTTTCTTTCTTATATTTTTCTTCTATAAAATACCAGAACGCATGACCGGCCAGGTAGGGTTTATCAAAAGCAAAGGCATAAAATTTTTTATAATTGCCGCTTAATATTTCGCTTTTCAATTCATCGTCGAGTGCCGTACTCCAGTTTTCCGCAGCAAAATCCACATAGCCATCAATCATCCATTTAGGTAAATCAAGCAGCGCCTGGTTGCCGGCAAATTCACCAAGGTCTTCGCCAAATAAAATATTATCTGTAATTACCCTTGCAATACCCTGCCGTATCTGCCTGCGCAGGTGTTCATGATCGCCATTGAAATATACCACCAGTTTATTGTTTACCAGCTTGGTGGCACCGCCGGTGTTTTGCCAGTCAATGCCCATTCCAATATTTGATTGCTGCATATCTGCAAACTCATTGTATACAATTATGTTTGCCCTGCGCTGCAGGCTGTACTCTGTAAAGCTTTCAATATCGGGTAGTTCTTCTTCTGCCACCTGCATTACAAACTTTGCCAGTTCTCCGCCATTTTGATTGAAGTAAGTATTAAAATTGCGGGATTGATAATATTGCCATTTAAATTTTTTAAACTGCACCCTGTTTCGTCCAAACTCAACTGCATTCACTATTTGAGAAAAACCTGCAAAAGGAACGGAGAGAAAAATGATTGTGATCGAAAAAAATATTCTGCTGAACTTTATCATGTTAAAATTGATATTTTTATAAAATTAGTCCTTTACCATCAATCGTAAAAATATCGCTTAAATGCTTAAATAATTGTTACATGTTTCACCTCAAAAGTTTTGTTTTTAGCCCCATACAGGAAAATACCTACGTGCTGTTTAATGAAGAGCGGCATTGCATTATTATAGACCCGGGCTGTTATTTTGATGAGGAAAAAAATACCCTTGTTGAGTTTATTCTGGAAAACAAACTTGAAGTTAAAATACTGCTTAATACGCATTGCCACCTGGATCATGTGTTCGGCAACAAATTTGTTTCAGAAAGATTTGGTATTATTCCCCGCATTCATCCGCTGGAAGAAAAGGTATTGGCATTTGCACCCACATCGGGACTGATGTACAACCTGCCCTTTGATAATTATACCGGCTCATTTATTTATTTAAAAGAAGGTGATACAATTATGCTGGGTAATGATGCGTTGAAAGTAATAGAGGCGCCGGGGCATTCGCCGGGCAGTATTTGTTTTTATAACGAAGCTCAGCATTTTATTATTGGAGGAGATGTATTGTTCAACCGCAGTATTGGCAGAACAGATTTGCCGCTGGGTAATCATGCCACTTTAATCAACAGCATACGCACAAAATTATTTGTACTGCCGGATGAAACAATTGTATACAGCGGCCACGGGGAGCCAACCACCATTGGAGAGGAGAAGAGAGAAAATCCATTTTTTAACTAAACATATTTTTTTGAAATTTTAAGATTTATTAAATGCTTATACCCATCAGTGATGATAACTCAGAAATAAAAACGAGGGCTGTTGTAAACATCTTTTTGATTGCAGTGAATGTGGCCGTATTTATTTTTCTGCAGGGTATGAGCGGGGAAAATGCTTTTACGTTTGGCTACTCCACTATACCGGCTGAAATATTAACCGGCAGGGACATTGTAACTGCAGCAAGGGATATAACCGATCCTTATACCGGCATTGTTTATCACATACCAGGCCTTGGCTCTACGGGTGTGCCGGTGTATGCCACTTTGGTTACTTCTATGTTTATGCATGGCGGATGGGCGCACCTGCTGGGCAATATGCTTTACCTTTTTATTTTTGGTGATAACTTGGAAAACCGCCTGGGCAGCGTACGTTATTTACTCTTTTACCTGCTGTGTGGTATAGTGGCTTCGCTCAGCCATGTGTTCTCTACTTTTTTTATGCAGCAAAATTCGCTTACACCCAGCCTGGGCGCTTCCGGCGCTATCAGTGGTGTGCTGGGGGCATACATGTTTTTATTTCCACGCAAAAAAGTATACTCATTTTTGCTTGGTTTTATTTTGCCTGTGCCTGCATTTGTTGCATTGGGCTTGTGGATTTTTTTTCAAATCATCAATGGCCTGGGTATGCTTGGCGGTGAGGGCGGTATAGCCTATGCTGCACATATTGGCGGGTTTCTTTGCGGATTGCTGCTGATACGTTTTTTCGATAGAAGCAATGGGAGCAAACGAACAGGATGAGTAACGAAAATATTGCATGTTAGCTTTTTTTCTCCATACACAATTCCACCAGCACAGCATTGGTTCCTTTGGGATGAAGAAAACAAACCAGTTTATTATCGGCGCCATCTTTTGGTTGTTCATTCAATAGTACAAAACCTTCTTTTTTCAGTCGTTCCATTTCCCCGTGGATGTCGCTTACTTCAAAAGCAATATGGTGTATGCCTTCGCCTTTTTTGCTGAGGAAGCTGGCTATCACGCCATCTGCTGTGGTGCTTTCCAGCAGTTCAATTTTTGTTTCTGCCTGTTTAAAAAAAGCCGTATGTACATTTTCGCTTTCCACCATTTCTGTTTTGTAGCAATGGCTGTTCAACAACTTTTCAAACAATGGAATGGATGTTGACAGTTCTTTTACAGCAATGCCAATGTGTTCAATTTTAAGCATACATTATTAATTATTATTTAGCATTTACGAAATAGGTAAATAGACGCTGTGCAGGTTAATGAGGGAACTAAAATAAAACCTTTTGTAGTAATTTCGTGTTATCAGACAAAACAAAAAAAGAATATGCTGAAGTTACCCATTTACTTAGATAACAATGCCACCACACCCATGGATCCACGTGTGCTGGAGGCAATGACACCATACTTTCTGGAACATTATGGCAATGCTGCAAGCCGCAATCATCCCTTTGGATGGGAGGCTGAAGAAGCAGTGGATTATGCAAGGGAGCAGGTAGCCAAACTGATTGGTGCCGACCCTAAAGAAATTATTTTTACCAGTGGCGCTACAGAAGGGGATAACCTGGGCATTAAAGGTGTTTATGAAATGTATGCAAGCAAAGGCAATCACATTATTACTGCCACCACCGAACACAAAGCCGTGCTGGATACCTGTAAGCACATTGAAAAAATTGGAGGTGAGGTTACTTACCTGCAGGTAAACAGGGAAGGTTTGATTGATTTGAAAGAACTGGAAGCAGCCATAAAACCAACCACCATCCTGATTGCCATTATGTATGCCAACAACGAAATTGGCACTGTGCAGCCGGTAAGGGAGATAAGCGCCCTTGCAAAAAAGAATGGTGTATTATTTTTTACAGATGGTACACAGGCAGTGGGTAAGATGCCGGTGGATGTAAATAAGGATGGTATAGACCTGATGGCCTTTACTGCTCATAAAATGTACGGACCAAAAGGCGTGGGTGCATTGTATGTACGCCGGAAAAATCCACGGGTAAAGGTAACGGCGCAAATGGATGGCGGTGGCCACGAAAGAGGAATGCGTAGTGGTACTTTAAATGTGCCGGGCATAGTTGGCTTTGGCAAGGCCTGCGAAGTGTGTATGCTTGATATGGAAGCCGATACACGGCGCATCAGCAAAATGCGTGACTACCTGGAAACTGAATTACTGAAGCTGGAAGAAGCTTATGTAAACGGAAGCAGGGAACATCGCCTGCCACATGTAACCAATATTTCTTTTAAACATGTGGAAGGCGAAGGATTGCTGATGGGCTTTAATAAAAACATTGCACTCAGTTCCGGATCGGCCTGTACGTCTGCATCGCTGGAACCTTCGTATGTATTAAAGGCATTGGGTTTGGGTGATGACTTGGCCCACAGCTCCCTGCGTTTTGGACTGGGCAGGTTTACCACTGATGAACAAATTGACTACACCATAAAGGCAATCAGTGAAACAGTTTTAAAATTAAGAGAGATGAGTCCTTTGTGGGAAATGTATAAAGAAGGTATAGATTTGGATACAATAGAGTGGGCCGCACATTAGAGCCCTTATCCCCTAAAGGGTAATTCTGCCCTTATCCCCTAAAAGGGATATTGGTAAATAAATATTAAAATTTTATAAAAATATAAAAGCCTTTCGCCTTAAAGGTTTTAGTCCCTCAAAGGGATAAAGGCAAATAATTATGGCATACTCAGAAAAAGTAATAGATCATTATCGAAACCCAAAAAATGTGGGTACCCTTGATAAAAGCAGTAAAAGTGTAGGAACAGGACTGGTAGGTGCACCTGAATGCGGTGATGTAATGCGCTTGCAGATAGAAGTGGATGATGCTACCGGCATGATTAAAGATGCAAAATTTAAAACCTTTGGTTGTGGCTCTGCCATTGCATCTTCTTCGCTGGCTACTGAATGGTTGAAAGGAAAGTCTGTAGATGACGCATTGAAAATTGATAACATGGACATTGTGGAAGAATTAAATTTGCCTCCTGTAAAAATACACTGCTCCGTGTTGGCCGAAGATGCTATCAAAGCCGCCATCAACGATTACCGTGTTAAAAACGGAATGGAAGCCATTAAGTTTGAAGAAAGCGTGGTGCATTAAAAGCCCCTCCTAAATCCTCCCCGATGGGGAGGACTTTGAAGTTTTTTATCTTGAAAAGGCATTTGATTATTTAGAGAGTGAAATCATGACAGCAGAAAAGAACACAGAAATTTCAGGGTCTTCCAAAGCCTCACCCTCAGGGGGAGGTTTGGAGGGGGCTGTTCTTATCTCCAACAAAGCGAAAGCAAAAGTGCTGGGTCTGATGAATGAAGCAGGCCTTAAAGACGATCCAGCATATTTTTTAAGGGTAGGTGTAGTGGGTGGGGGCTGCAGCGGACTTAGTTACAAAATGGATTTTGATAACGAAGTAAAACCAATGGATCAGGTGTTTGAAGACAAGGGTATAAAAATAGTCTGCGATTTAAAAAGTTTTTTATACCTCGTAAATACCGAGCTTGAATTTAGTGATGGATTAAACGGCAAGGGGTTTTATTTCAACAATCCCAATGCAAGCCGTAGCTGTGGCTGTGGTGAAAGCTTTGCTGTGTAATCACTTTCCCTGTTATCATAACACTTTATTGAGCTGCTCTTCCATTTTGAGCAGCGCATCAGCTACTTCTTTTTCCAGTGCAGGGTTGCTGTCTGCTGAGGTTTGCGTAGCGTACCAAATGATAACCATGGCAATATAATCCTGCATATCTTTTCCTGCATACTTGGTTTTAAATTCCAGTATTTTATCATTGATTATTTTAACTGTTCGCCGTACCGTTTCTTCATCCTGCGGACTGGTTTTGATGCGATAAGTACGGTCGCCAATTACAATATTTACAGGTATTAGTTCCGCCATAATTTATTCGCTTAGCATGCCGATACATTTATCAATATCCTTAATGTACCTGGCGATCTGTTTATCAAATATTTTTTTTTCAGCTTCGTTCATAATGCCTGCGGCAGTTTTTAAAATATTTACCTGCTGCCGGAGCTGTTCATTTTGCGCTGCATCTTTTTGCCTTACAATGTTGAGGTCGGCTACCTGCCGCTGCAGTTTTTCATTTTCTTTCTGCAGTGCCGCATAGTGCTTCAGCAATTGCTGCAGCTTGCTGTTAACAGATTGTATATTTTGTTGTAATGCTGACATACCCGCTGTATAACATTTTATTTCATTAAAAGTATTGACTGCCTATTTTCTTATTTCAGCATTCAGCTCTTTTTCATACGAGGCAACAATTTTTGCCATCATGGCATCAATGTCTTTATCCGTCATTGTTTTTTCTTCATCCTCAAAAGTAAAATTTACAGCCATTGATTTTTTATCTGCCCCTAATTTTTCGCTTTCAAATATATCAAACAAATTTACCGATTTCAGCTTGCCCGGCCTTGCAGCCTGTGTGGCTTTTTCCACTGCGGCGTATGTAAGATTTTTGTCCACCACTATAGCTATGTCCCGCTGCACCGCAGGATATTTTGGAATCCCTTTAAATGCTATCTGCTGTTTTTTATTAAGGCTGGTAATTTTATCCCACAGCATATCAATAAAAAAAACAGGCTGCTTTATTTCAAATTTTTCCATTGTTTTTTTATGTACGCTGCCAATGGTGGCCACCACTTCATTGTTAACTTTTACAGAAATACATGAAGTCAGTTCTTCACTTTCGCCGGTATCCACCGCATTTATTTTTAAGCCGCATCCCAGTATAATTTTTTCACACACTGCTTTTGCATAATAAAAATCTGCCTTGGCTGCTTTTGATTTCCATCCGTCAGCAGTTGGTTTACCTGTAATAAAAAGCGAAAGATGTTCCTGCTCCTGATACATGCCTGTACTACTGGTATGGTATACTTTACCAAATTCAAACAGCAGCAAGTCATTGTTTTTCCGGTTAAGATTATACGCCACAGTTTCAAGGCCAGTTTGCAGCATGGATGGGCGCATTACATTTAATTCGGCACTCAGGCTGTTGATCATTTTTACCGTATGCTCCAGCACTGCTTCACTGTAATAAGCCGCATTGGTAATGCTGTTGGTAAATATTTCATTGAATCCAAGGCCAACAAGATAGCCCGCTGTTTTTTCTTTGTAAGCCGCTTCATGCGCCAGCGTTTCCACAGAAGGAGCAATGCTGATGACTGCAGGAATCTCGATATTATCCAGCCCGTCAATCCGCATTATTTCTTCCACGATATCTGCCGGGATGGTAATGTCTGGTTTGCTAAAAGGCACTGCTGTACGAATATCATCATAACCTTCTTTAATAATTTCAAAACCCAGTGCAGTAAGAATATTTTTTATAGCATTGCTGTGATAATTTTTTCCGCTCAGTTTTTTTAAGTAATGAAAACTAAGGGTTACTTCCGTTTTGTTTTTTGGTTCCGGATAAATGTCCACCACCTCAGATGCAATTTGCCCGCCTGCTATTTCTTTAATAAGCAATGCTGCCCGCTTAAGTACTTGCACGGTGTTGCTAATGTCTACGCCTTTTTCAAACCTTGTGGCAGCATCCGTTCTTAAGCCGTGGGTAAAAGAAGTTTTACGAATGCTGGCCGGGTGGAACCAGGCGCTTTCTAAAAAAATATTTTTTGTAGCGTTCTTTACGCCGCTTTGAATTCCTCCATAAACTCCGGCTATGCACATGCCTTCACTTTCATTGCATATCATCAAATCAGTGGCGCTTAATTTTCTTTCTTTTTCATCCAGGCTGGTAAAGGGCGTGCCTTCGGGCAAATTTTTTACAATTACCTTATTGCCTTTAATGTTGTCGGCATCAAATGCATGCAGGGGCTGGCCGGTTTCATGCAAAATAAAATTAGTGATGTCTACAATATTATTGATAGGCCGCATGCCGATACTTTTAAGTTTTTGCTGCAGCCATACCGGGCTTTCGGCAATGGTTACACCTTTAATACTTACACCGGCATAGCGCTGGCAGGCTTCGGTATTTTCTATTTTTACAGTAATGGGCAGGGAGTGATTGTCTGCCTTAAAATTATTTTTAAAAGGTAATACCGGCTGCAATTCTTTTTTATTGTGATGCCATAAATAAGCACATACATCTTTCGCCACACCCAGGTGGCTCATGGCATCCATGCGGTTGGGTGTAAGACCTATTTCAAAAATATAATCCTGGTAAGGTTTAAAATATTCTTTAGCAGGTGTACCCGACTTTACATTTGCAGGCAATATGGCTATGCCTGCATGATTTTCGCTAAGGCCAATTTCATCTTCGGCACAAATCATTCCTGCACTTTCCACCCCCCTTATTTTTGCTTTTTTCATTAGTACTTCACCGCCAGCAAATGGATAGATGGTACTGCCAATTGGCGCCACCACTACTTTTTGGCCGGCTGCCACATTGGGTGCACCGCATACAATTTGCAGGGGCGTACCGCTGCCGGTTTGTACGGTAGTAATGCTTAGCTTATCTGCATCCGGATGTTTTTGACAGGTGAGTACTTCGCCAATTATCAATCCTTCCATTCCGCCTTTTATTACTTCATATTTTTCCACTCTCTCTACTTCAAGCCCGATAGATGTCAAAATTTTTGACAGTTTTTCGGGGTCAGGTTTATCCGCACCGCTTATTGCGGCGGGCAGGTATTCACTCAGCCAGTTGTAACTAATGGTCATTTATTGCAGCATTTATACTGTATGATAAGGCCGCAAAGATAGTTATTGAATCGCTCACATAATACCCGATACGGGGAGTGTTTATTTGTGAAAAAACTTGTTTAATCAATCGACATCATAAAAGCAAGCACAAAAATTTACCGCATTGGTGAAGAAAAATTTTCCTTAAAAATTTTCATGTTAATAAAAGGTTACGCAATTCAACAAAAGCTGAATTTCTTACCTGAATAACTATGTGTATAAGCCGTTTATAAACTACCTTTGCCTGTGCAGATGCTGTGTATAACCCGTATAAAAACTTAATAACAATCCTATGTGAATAAAGCTTACACATTTTGCTTTTATCTTAGCCGCCCCGTAATAAAATCAGCACCGGAAAAAGATTTTTTCTGCACTACTAACGTAGTCGGATACTTTTTTCATAAGTGAAATTTAGTACAGGACAAGATTTGCAGAAACAATTTTAAAAAAAAGAACAACTGAAACACAATGGAATTAACCAACCTGAATAAGGATAGAAAGACAAGAAGAAAATCCTCACTTGATTTGGGTAATATGGTATTTGGTAAAGTTCCGCCACAGGCAAGAGATTTGGAAGAAGCAGTATTGGGCGCCATCATGCTGGAAAAAAGCGCTTTTGATACTGTAGTGGAAATCTTAAAACCCGAATGTTTTTATACAGACACCAACCAGCGCATATACAAAGCCATGCAGGCACTGGCCACCAAAAGTTTGCCCATTGATTTGCTGACGGTGGTGGAAGAATTAAAAGTAAGAGAAGAACTTGACTTGGTGGGCGGGCCGTATTATGTTTCCAAACTTACCAATGCCGTTGTATCTTCTGCTAATATAGACGCACACTCCCGAATAATACTCCAAAAATTTATACAGCGGGAATTGATAAGAATAAGCGGCGAAATAATTGGCGATGCGTATGAAGACAGTACCGATGTATTTGACCTGCTGGATGAGGCGGAGTCCAAATTATTTGAGATAACTAACAATCATCTGCGTAAAAATTTTGATGACATCAACACAGTATTGGTAAAAACGATACAGCGAATTGAAGACATGCGCAACCGGGATGAAGACATTACGGGTGTGCCGAGCGGCTTTCCTACGCTGGATAAATTAACCTATGGATGGCAGCCCACCGATTTAATTATTCTGGCGGCACGGCCTTCTGTGGGTAAAACTGCTTTTGCACTAAACCTTGCCCGCAGTGCGGCATTAAGTGTGGGCAAACCAACGCCTGTGGCCTTTTTCAGCCTGGAGATGAGTGCCGGCCAACTGGTGCAGCGTATCCTTAGTGCAGAGAGTGAGATATGGCTTGAAAAAATTTCAAGGGGAAAGCTGGAAGAGCATGAAATGAAACAGTTGTACAAAAGAGGTATTGAGCGGCTGAGCAATGCGCCTATTTTTATTGATGATACAGCGGCCTTAAATATTTTTGAACTGAGGGCAAAATGCCGGCGTTTGAAAAACAAACACAATGTAGGCTTAATCATTATTGACTACCTGCAGTTGATGAGTGGCGCAAGCGAAAACCGCAATGCCAACCGGGAGCAGGAAATTAGCCGCATATCAAGAGACTTAAAAGGGCTTGCCAAAGAATTGCAGGTACCCATCATTGCACTCAGCCAGTTGAGCAGGGAAGTGGAGAAAAGAAAAGAAGGCGCAAAAATTCCGCAGCTAAGTGACTTGCGTGAATCAGGTGCCATTGAGCAGGATGCAGATATGGTAATGTTTCTGTACCGGCCCGAATATTATGAAATTACTGCCAACGAAATGGGCGAAAGCACCAAAGGCGAAACCTACGTAAAAATTGCTAAGCATAGAAATGGCAGCCTGGATACCATCAAACTAAAAGCACTGCTGCACATACAAAAATTTATTGAAGACACTGATGATGATGCCGGCGGTTTTGGCGGCGGCATACCCGGTGGTAATTTCAGACCGGTAAAGTCCGATGATGATGGCGGTGCCAAATTGTATATTCAAAAAGGCAGCAAAATGAATGATGGCAATTTTGATGATGATGCGCCGTTTTAAAAATCAGGAAACGATCAATCAACGAATTATTGAATGGCACTTCCTTTTTTTTACATAGAAAACATTGCAATCGAAACTGCTCTTATTTTAAATGAAGATACCAGCAGGCATGTAGTGCAAGTGCTGCGCATGCAAAATGGCGAACCACTCCGGCTGACAGATGGCAAAGGAAATCTATTTACTGCAGCAATAACGGACAATCACAAACGAAACTGTGCGGTGGAAATCCTGGAGTCTGTATATGTGCCGCCACATTCTTCAAAAATTAGCATTGCTGTTTCGCTGCTAAAAAATGCACAGCGCTTTGAATGGTTTTTAGAAAAGGCAACAGAGATGGGTGTGTCAGAAATTATTCCAATTATTTGTGAAAGAACAGAAAAGCAGCAATCCCGTTACGAGAGGATGCAGGGCATCGTAATAAGTGCCATGCTGCAATCGCAACAGGCATGGCTGCCAATGCTGCAGCAGCCACAAAAGCTACAAGAAATAATAAGCCTCAGCATGCAGCAACAAAAATTGATTGCACATTGCGAAGCAGAAAAAAATAAAGTGCCCTTAGAAAATTTATCCACGAATCATTCCACCTCTTCCATCATTCTTATCGGGCCGGAAGGGGATTTTACTTCCAAAGAAATAGAACTGGCGCTGCAGCATCATTTTATTCCGGTATCCCTTGGCCATACAAGGTTGCGGACTGAAACGGCGGCCGTGGCTGCTGCTGTTTTATTGTGTATGCGGTAAGGTTAGTGCTTAAAAAAATGCCTTCTGCGGTGTAGCAGAAGGCTTCAATTTTATAGATCGTTTACAAAATATTTTATGGAAATATACCCAGCTCAGCATAGCTGGTTGCCACTTTATTGATAGCGCTGATATAGGCTGCGGTACGCATGTCAGGTATGGCCGGATTGCTTTTCCACACTTCCATTATTTCCCTTGTAGCGGTTATCATTGTTTCTTCAAGGCCGCTGTGCACAAGGTCCTGCTCTTCGGGGCCATGCATGATGAATGCCCTCTCCCTGTCGCTTACCTGCTTGCCTGTTAATTCTTCTATCTGGCCGAGGATATGTGTGTTCAGGTTTTCAGTAAATCTTTTTTCCATGCGGCCATAGCGCACATGGCTCAGGTTTTTCAGCCATTCAAAATAACTAACAGTTACGCCACCTGCATTCAGGTACATATCCGGCACACATAAAATTCCTCTCTCTATAAATATTTCATCCGCTTCCGGAGTGCAGGGGCCATTGGCGGCTTCCCCAATTATTTTTGCCTTTACCCTGCCAGCATTTTCTGCATTGATAACATTTTCCAGTGCAGCAGGTATCAGTATATCGCATTCCAGTTCCAGTGCATCAGAATTTTTAGCAAGGGTGGTGGTGCCGGGATAATTTAAAAAGGTACCATGAATTTTTTTGTAATTAAAAAGGTCTTCTTCATTAAGCCCCGCTGCATTGTATATGGCTCCGTCGTGTTCGGATATACAAATAACTTTGGCGCCATGCTCCCTGAAAAATTTGGCGCTGTGGTAACCTACATTTCCAATGCCCTGCACCACTACTGTCTTTCCTTCCACGCCGGTGCTGAGGCCAAGTTTGTTCATGATGTCTTCCATATTGCACACTTCCCTTATGCCAAAAAAAACACCCAGGCCTGTGGCTTCTTTACGGCCACGTACACCGCCCTGCGTAATGGGCTTGCCGGTTACACATCCGGCTGCATCTATTTCTCCGGGTTTTAAAGAGGCATAGGTATCTACTATCCAAGCCATTTCTTTTTCGCCGGTGCCATAGTCAGGTGCAGGCACATCTATACCAGGGCCAATAAAATTTTTCTTTACCAGTTCAGATGTATAACGGCGGGTAATTTTTTCCAGTTCATACACACTGTACTTATGCGGATTTATTTTGATGCCGCCTTTGCCGCCGCCAAAGGGTACGTTTACAATGGCACATTTGTACGTCATTAAAGATGCAAGTGCCATTACTTCATCCTGGTTTACTTCATCACTAAAGCGGATACCGCCCTTGCATGGAGATTTGTGCTGGCTATGCTGAACCCGGTAGGCTTCTATTACTTCGATGGAACCATCATCCCGCTTTACAGGAAAGCGCATTTGGTACACGCTGTTGCATGCTTTAATCTGTTCTAAAATTCCTAAATCCCATTTGGTAAATTTGGCTGCCTTGTCAAAACTTTTTTCTACACTTTGAAAAAAGCTATACGGCTGTTGTGCTGACATAAAGTTGTTTTTAGTTTAGCAATCGTTTAATAAAAAATAGCAACTGGCAAGAAGCTATGTATAAAAAAGTTGTGGTATAATTATTTGTCGCCTGCTGTTTTTTCCAGCCTG
>JAYWIB010000412.1:0-9517 GCA_043789265.1 Chitinophagaceae bacterium | reverse complement strand
CGCTATGTTCTGCGTATTGGTATATGATGAAGGACCTGTTGTTGTTACAATAGTACCTGAGCTTACCGTAACATTGATGATACCATTTCCAGCACCATTACAGGTTACGTTCACCTGTGAGTTGCTGAGTGTAATTGGCAATGTATACTGCAATGTAGCACTGTTGTTGTTCAAGTCATCATCAGCCAAAGTCTGCAATACATTCGTGATAACAATGTTAGAAACCACATTTGAACGGCAGGCTGAATCGCCTTTCACCCTAAATGTAGCAGTAGAATTAAAGTCAGCAGGTATTGTTGCTATCTGCGTACCTGTAAGGATAATGTTTCCACCAACATTTGACTGTGCCCATGAGAAATAAGCGCTCAATGGAGCAGTAGCCAGGTTAAATGCTGGATTCAGGATCAATTTAGAACCAAGATTGATGGTAAAGTTAATAGTACCATTTGGTACAGCGTTCACCTGGTTCAGGTTGTAGAAAGGAACATTGATATCATACACAGCAGAGGAAGGAGTAAGCAACAAAGTATTTGCACTTTGTATTCCACCTGATGTTGTTGTAAAATACATCTGTCCTACAGCAGGATCAGCCGTAGCGATACCTGGGTTAGACAATGTAACAGATGCACTTGCTGCAGATACGCAGGCATTGGCATCAGTAGCAGTAAATGTATAAGCACCTGCAAGTAAACCAGTAAAGATACCAGTGGTTGCACCAGTTGTGTTAACAGTAGTGCCGCTTGTAACTACATAAGTCTTAGCACCTGTACCACCTGCACCTGTTACAGTAATGGCACCAGTACCGCCTGGAACAGCGATTGGAGTGCTAACAGCAGCAGAAGCAGTAACAGCAGAAGGATTGGCAACTATAACTGTAGTAGATGTAGCTGTACAACCTGGGTTAGCTGTTTCTCTTGCTACTATAGTGTAGCTACCAGAAGTTACAGTATAACTATTAGTGTTTACAAAAGCACCACCATTTAAACTGTATTGATAAGTGCCGGCTGGAGTTGCAGTTGCAGTTAAAGTTGTAGAACTATTATTACATAAAATAGTTCCAGCAGAAGCAGATACTCCAGTGATAATACATGTGGCAGGATTGGCAAGTACAACACCTGCACTTGCTGCTGATGTACAACCAGCTTTAGTGGTAGTGAATGTATAAGTACCTGCTGTTAAACCTGTAAATACACCAGAGCTAAGTCCAGTCGTGTTGGTTACAGGGCCTGAAGCAATTGCATAAGTGGTAGCACCTGCAGTACCACCTGAAGCAGTTACAGTGATAGCACCAGTACCGCCGATAGTGGCGATTGGCGTGGAGACAGAGCCAGAAGCTACAACAGCAGTTGGTTCAGTAACAGTAACTACACTTGAAGTGCCGGAACAGGCTGTATTAGCAGCCTCTCTTACCGTTGCTGTATAAGGTGAACCTGCTGCATCTACGGTAAATGTGTTTGATGATTGAAAAGCACCACCATTGATGCTATATTCCAAGGTGCCTGTAGTACCACTGGTTGTAGCAGTAACTGTTAAAGTAGTAGTACCACCGCTGCAAGCTACTGTACCAGCAGATGCGGTTGCGCCTGTAATGTTACAAGCTGCACCGGCTACTACCTGATAGCCGGCAGTAGAAGCATCATCAGCAGTATTGTTACCAGTTAATGCAGGGCCTGGGTTACAGAGATTCCTGAAAGTAATTTGTCCGGAAATTACACCTGTAGTAGCTGTAGCACCACCTAACAATGCAATGGTGAAATTGGATGCACTGGCTACTGGGATGGCCGTACTGCTGTTACAAATGTTAACAGTTTGGGCATTTACAGAAGTAAGGGTCCATCCTGAAATAGTTTGAGGAGCAGGAATACTAATAGAGGGTGGAACAGTTACCTGTACCTGAATCCTTCCTGCCGGAATAGTAGAAGTAGGACCTGTGTTACCTACAGTAATTTGTAGCGTACCAGCACCATTAATAATAACATCACCTGAATTAAGCGTAAGTATATTCAGGGAGGCATTTGCTTGTGCCGCAATTTCCTGACTTAGGAAAGCACTCGCAAACAAAAGCATAAATAATTTGATTAGTTTCATTTTTTTTAGTTTAAATATTTTATCATTGATTTATTAGTTTGCACCCAATGCCTGAAGAGCGCTATTGTTAGCCGGTGTTGCATCCGTGCCTCCGCTAAGTGTTACAGAAAGATTCTGGCTGGTACCTGATGGAGTAGTGTTGGGGCGTGTTACATTAAAGCCAAGTTGTACAAAACCGAATTTGGGTATTACAATACCTGGTTTTGAAGTAGCGATAATGTTAGTGCCATCATCCCTGAAATTCCAGTCACCGTTTGTATAAGGGCCTTCAACATTTGTGCCGTTAGTACCAGACTGATTTACTCCAGTGAGTGTAAGACCAGGCACTGTAATAGTATAACCTGAAAGTTTGGCTATTGTTAAAACTGTAGGGCCGTTTGTAGCACCTCCACCGCCTTCAAATATATTTATGCCAATACCCTTTGTTTGATTTAAGTTCAATAAGTTACCACTTATAAGTATACCTGGAGATAAATCGACACCAGAATTTAAATTGGTTGGGTCAGTAACAACTGCACCGTCTCCGCCAGTATTTGGCCTGTAATCAGGATTTGTAAAGCTCCATGCATTAGTGAGCAGGCTACAAGTATTTATTGAATCAATTGCATAAGCAGCCGCCGCAGCATTAGTTAATAATTTTTGACGTGTATTCAAATCTTCAAAAGCCAGTGACTTGCTTGCATTGTAAGGAGCTGTCCATGTGCTGGTGAAATCGCCTGCAATAATATTATTCCTGAACACTGCAGAATCTTCATCAAAGTTTGCATTGGTAGTAGCATCACCTATCAAAACACCTCTCCAGTTGTTCATAAAAATACTGTTGTATATTTTTAAATCAGTACCTCTTCTGAAACGGGCACCTCTTCTAAAACCATCAGCAGTAGGCTGAACACCTGTGCCCGCAGTATTGCTTGTACACCTGAAAGCTCCTATTTGTGTGATATTGTAGAAAGCGCTGCTTGTTTTTGGAGCAAGCGTTCTAGTAGCACCACTTGCTTCGTTATCAGATTCAAAACCTTCTGAAGTAGAAATAGCAGGTACGTCAGCTATTGCAGGATCTTTAACACTTAATCCAAACTGTACAGTACCGCTGAAACCATTATCAGTATCAAAATCATCATCAAGACACCTGTAAGCAACAAGGTGCTTACAGTTTACTGTACCACCAAACCATTCAAATGCATCATCATTAATAAATGAAGTTTGAACATAATCAATAGTAGTACCACGACCAACAGAACCCATGGTAAGACCATTAATTTCGTTGTTTGCAGCAAACACATAGCCACCATACTCAATGCGTACATATTTCAACACGCCTGAGTTATCATCATCATTATTACCACCATGAAATACACGGCTGTTTGGCTGTGTAATACCTTCAATGGCATTTTGAGTTCCGAGGTTGTGCTTAGCTCTTCCTAAAAGGATAACACCGCCCCACTGGCCTTTTGCCCTTGATCCTGCAGCAGCTTCAGTGGTAAAAATGATTGGCTGGCACTGTGTACCTTCCGCAATTAATTTACCACCTCTTTGAACAATCAGTGAAGAAAATGCAGTGGCATCATCTCCCTTGATGATAGTACCTGGCTGAATGGTAAGCGTAGCCAGAGAATCTACATAAACAAGACCTTGTAGCAGGTAAACGTTGTTACTGGTCCAGGTAACATTCCCAGTAATCACACCAGTTACCGGTGTAGTAGATGCCGGGTAAATGGCGTTTTGTGGATCAAAATTTGTCCAGCTCTCCGTCCACATACGTGCTGGAGCAGGTGCGAAAGCACCACGGTAAGTAGTTAATTCTACCTGTGCATTAACCATTACTGCTGCTAGCATGAATGGCAGAATAAGTAAAAGATTCTTTTTCATTTTTTTTGTTTTTTGATTAGGTGTTTAGTTTGTTGAATTAAATGTTTGTGTTTTTGTCATTGATTTTTTTAATTTTTGTTTTTAAAATTTTAGTTTGTGAGAATTTTTTATAAAAAAAAATAGTTGAGTAACATGAATTAATCTCAAAAAAGTAAAGCGTTTCAACACTCAGGTTTTGAAGAAATATCATTTGAGTATAAGGCATAGTTTGACTGTTTACCATTTTAACCAAAATGATATTATATATCTCCTCTCTTTCCAGGAGGAGTAAGATTTTTTGCTAAAACACCTGTCGGTTCAGATGAGATTTTCGTCGTGGTATCGGACTAAAAGATTTCCTTTCAGGTACAGTTATAAATTATTTGGTTGCTTTATTAGCGAGAGCAAACCTATAGTAAAATGTTAAAATGCCATAGTAACCACCTGTTAACAAAAAAACACCAAATTGTTAAGCGAAATAATATTCCACCAGTCATATGATTTTTAATAAAAATTTTCAGTGAAAAATTGTAAAAGATGGAGTAAGGCAGAAAAATAAAATCTTATCATGCGAATGCAGTGAGTTCACAAGTTTCATTTATAATCATACAGCATTCTTAATTTTCTATTTTTATGCAGCAGAAATTCCATCAAAAAATCCACTATTGTTCGTTTTATAATTTAACAAACTAAAGAGGGAAGGCTGAATATACAGGTAGTATACAGTTACACTATTACGTGAGCTCTTCTTTTTATTTTAAGTATGCCAACAAAAAAACTGGAAAATAACATCTGTGTTCCCAGTAGTATAAGAGTAGCGCTGGGTACCACTATCCTCAGTATTTGTTTATACTCGAGGTTTCCAAATTTTGCCTGCTGCCATACATAAAAAGCATAGATAGAACCAGCAAGCCCACAAAAGAACACAAAGAAACCCATTACTATCCCAATCTCAAGTGTAAAAATTTTTTCTATCTTATCATCTAGTTTACTTTTTGGTAAAAATCCTTCTTCGGTTGCATAGGTTCTTGTAAACATACCGAGGGCTAAACAGGAAAAACCGGTGATAATAAATACACCACCGAAAAGAAGTGTATTGGCATCAAGGTGAATGCCACTTATAATTTCAAATGGATTGAAAACGGTTAATAACATAAGGACAAGGCCGGTAAAAAAAAGAAAGCAACCTGGAATATAAAAAAGCCATTTAGGCGAATGCATCAAAAGAAAGCGGAGATGACGCCAGCCGTCGCTCCATGTTCTTAGATGTGGCTGCCTTGTTCGGCCATGCTTTGATAATGATGCTGGCACTTCTATAATCTTAAGATTAAACAACGATGCTTTAACAACCATCTCACTTGCAAATTCCATCCCTACAGTTTGAAGTTGCAGGCTTGTAACAATATCCCTCTTAAAACCACGCAAACCGCAATGAAAATCTCTTACAGGAGTTTTAAAAAATAACCTTCCTACAAAAGAAAGTACAGGGTTTCCCAAATATTTATGAATAAAAGGCATTGCTCCTTTTGCTATTCCGCCTTTAAACCGGTTGCCCATCACAAGATCATATCCTTCACGAAGTTTATCCAAAAAAATATTTAATGAAGAAAAGTCATAGCTGTCATCGCTGTCACCCACTATTATATACTTTCCCTTTGCATTTAAAATACCAAAAATGAGGGCGCCTCCATATCCTTTATCCGGGGCATTGATAACCCTTGCCCCTGAATCCAATGCTATCTGCTGAGATCCATCAGTACTACCATTGTCTGAAATTAAAATTTCTGCATCCACCTTATTTGTTAATACCCATTGTTTTGCTTTTGCAATGCAGGTGCCTACAGTTTCAGCTTCATTTAAACAGGGCATTAAAATTGTTAATTCCATTTGCAAATTTTAATCATCCAAAGTGTGCATAATTTTTAACCCAACCGCTGTAATAAATTATTTACTGTAAAATTTCACCAACTTCGTTTTTTATAATTTCAACATTAATAAAGGGTAATAGACTTTTCAAAATTTTATTGTAAACACTTTACATCTCTTCCTGCAAACCATTGATGTGGTTATTCCGATTTCTCTTCACACAACTGTGCCATGTTGTAGATTTTTTTCTCCTGGTAATAGATAGAAAGGTTTTTAAAAATATTGGGTGTACGCACCGTTGAGTTTTCAATGCCCATTACTGAATAAATAATACCCGCCGTATCAAAACCATTTGTAAAACAATAGGTAGCCCTGTTTTGATCTGCAAGTGAAAAAGACTGCTTTTTCCATAAACCTTTCATTAAAACCATTGGTCTTATGGGTTTTTTAATTTCAATAGATTGATTGATCCTGTTGACAATATTGGTATCAAGTGCAGATAAAATATCACTTTCTTTTAATTCAGGGAATTGCATAAATGCAGATGATTTTATATATATCACCGACAATCCATCAAAGTAAACAGGCTTGTATCCTGATTGATTTTTGTTTGATAAAAAGTATGCCCACCAGTTGGTAGCTTTCATGTAAGGGAAGATTACAATTTCAGGATCATATTCTTTCAGCAGATTTTTAACTGCCCCGGGCACTAAATTGCTTTCATAATACTTGCTAAAAAAATTTTCATCCATGGGTTCTATACGCCCATCAATAAACACTTTTTCTTTATAATGAAACATAAGATAGCCGCCAAAATTAAGATGGTTTAACATCCTTCCCCTGATGTGATTTTTCACCAGGAAATTTGTTGCTTCTACCGGAAGTTCATCATTGCTTTCAGTAAAGCCAAACCTGTAGGGTGAGGTACGGAACAACTGGTAAGCATCTGTTATACTTGTTATACTTACCAGGATTGCTACTACAATAGAAATGTACGACACCCGCTGATACAATTTGTGGTTTGATGCAAATGCAACAGCAACTTTTTGTTCGTCTGCAATAATCATTTTCTTTTTGCTAACAGCCTGCTCCTTTTGTGAAATTTTATTTTTTTTATTTCTGCTATCTAACCAATTCAGTGTGTATTTTGTTATTAGGGGAAGGGTTACCATTAAATAATAGCCATAGTTTTTATGGCCCAAATGCAAAAGAAAAAGAAAAGTGACGAGCAGTAACGTGTCAGTATATTGTTTTTGTTTAAGGGACAGGAATATTGAAAATACAGATATAATGGCGGAGAGGTGAATGATTAAAAGAGGACTAATAAAATAATAAGCACCCATCATTTTAATTTCTGCTGGAGTAAAGGGCGACTGAAGTTCTCCTACATAAGATTTAAAAAGGTTATTTCCGGATATAATCCCGAATTGTTTAAAAGGGAAAATCATTCCTTCAATAAAGTATGGATTTATAACACAAGCTGCCAGTGAAATACCTGAAAACAATAAAAGCCTTTTATCAATTTGTCCATTTTTTAAATAGCTACCAGCATTGTAAATGGCAATGGTTATCAATCCCAAAACAGCAAGGCTGTGGGTATTTATCCAAAGCAGCATGATAATGGGTAAAGCAAAAAGTGCTTTTGTATTAGCCCGTTTGTATGACTCCAAAAAAAATAAGGTAAGATTTAAATATATCCAGGAAAGAACATGCGGACGAATTTCAAAAGATAAGGGCTGAACAAACAGCAATGTGATGAAAGCAAAAAGCGCAAGCTTCATCTTATTGTTATCAGATTCAGTAATTTTTACAAAACGAAACAAAAGCAATGCGAATGAGATGGTGACCAGTAGTGCATTTGCAATTACAAGTACTGCTGCACCCTGGGTGTACAGGCCATAGATAAGTAACTGATAAAGCCATTGAAGATCGAAATACTGGCCACCTTCAGAACTTACACTGAAACTGTCTGTATAAATAAATTGTTTGTGTGCAATGATCCATTCAGCAGATTTTAAATGGAATCCAAGATCGGGACTGTATATTTTTAATAGCCCCATTATAAAAATCATTATCAGCACCATGGCTACTGATACCACACCAAGGTTCAATCCAGTTGTAACCAGATGCGGTTGCAAATGCTTTTTAGCGATGTTCATTAAAATAAAAAAATAGCAAAAAAATTGTATGTTTTACATTGCTGCAAATCAACAGCAGCAGATTATCAAAACTTATAAGTGACAGCAAAACTGAAAACTTTAGGAGCAATGCTTGATGAAAAAAACTTGTCAACTTCGGTGAAAGACCTGCTCTTATCATAATCATAGTAATAACTTACATTTTGTGCCAATAAATCACGTGCATTAAATTTAAGTTCCAGCTTTTGTTTTAAAAGGGTTTTTGCAATTTGAAAATCAACTACAGTCCTCGCCCTTTCATAAATATTTGCCAGGTCATAAGTACCTGGAAGAAATATCCTGTCCCCTACTCTGTTAAAAGATAAAGTGGAAGATAGGCCAAGTATGTCGTCATTATAGCTCAAGCTCCCATTGATAAGATAAGGCGACTGCCCCTGTAGCGCCCGGTTTTTAACAAGCTGATCCCGGTTAAATCCAAAAAGAGAATCTGTTCTTATATTTGATTTTATAAGGGCGGCATTGGCTGATAAAGTAAGCTTATTCAAAATTGAATTCTCATTTTTTATTCCCAACAATGTTGAAATCAAAGTCCTGAATTCTAGTTCTGCACCATATACATAAGCAGCAGATGTATTTGAAAATATGGTCTGAGAAGATGTATTGGCTATTTGAGTAATTTCAATAGGTTTTTTAAAATCTTTATAAAATGCGGACACAGAGAATAACTGTGCTTTGCCGGGGAAAAATTCATACCTGAAATCGTAGTTGTTTATTTTTGATCTTTCCAAATAACTGTAACCATTATATGAGAAGCCTGTAACATATTCAAAAAACAGGAATGGAGCCAGTTCCCTGTACTCGGGCCTGTTAACGGTTACAGCATAAGATAACCTCACATTCATTTTGGGTGTAAGGGCATACACTAAATTTACAGAAGGCAACCAGTCGGTTACTGTTGAATCAATTTTATTAGGTTCATTTGTTTGATCGTTTATAAAATTCAGTTTTTGGTTAAACGATTCCATCCTTACTCCATATATTAACCTGAATTTTTTAAAGAACCGCTGATCTCCCATAATGTATGCATGAAATAAAGACGAATTTGCATCATAGTTTGAATTAACAGGCGTACCATCCAGAAGGTAAAATCCGCCTTTGCCATCCTTCTTTTTTCCAAGGTTTTCTGGTAAAAAAATCATGTCCGGCGCTAAATATTTCAGAGAGTAATCAAAATCTGCCCCTACATCATAAGGGCTAAGTCCCAGTGTTCTGCTGGTAAAATCCCTTTCCCGTTTCTGATAACCAGATCCAATTTTTACAAAATTTTGAGAGTTATTTAAAAACTTAAATGGCTGGGTAATATCCGCTTTAATATTTTTTATATTTTCTTTTGAGCTGGTTGAAAACATGGTACCACTACCACCTGACTGGTTAGGGGGAGTAGAAAAAGTAGCATAAATATCTTCCAGGAAATTTTTGTTTACAGAATATGAGGTACGGGAAAGGATGGGAATTTTTCTTTCAACTTTACTATAGGAAGTCAGCCAGTTAATCTTAGTTTTAAAACGACCAACCTG
>JAYWIB010000411.1:0-2691 GCA_043789265.1 Chitinophagaceae bacterium | reverse complement strand
ATATATTAATCCGCAATCATTTTAAAACATTGGGTGCACAAGTGCAATGTGTAGTGGGCAACCATGCCACGCTTGCAGATATCTGCAGGCGCTTTGATGTGCCATTTTATTTTATCTCCCACGAAAACCTGGATAAGCCTGCCTTTGAGCGTGCGGTGCTTAAAGTGATAGAAAAATACCAGGCCAATTATTTAGTGCTGGCAAAATTTATGCGGATACTTTCTGCCGCTTTCGTCGATAAGTTTGGATTTAAAATCATTAATATTCATCATTCATTTTTACCGGCTTTTATTGGAGCCAATCCCTATAAGCAGGCGTATGAAAGGGGTGTAAAACTAATTGGCGCCACCGCACATTTTGTAACCAATCAACTGGACGAAGGCCCTATCATTGCACAACAAATAATTCCTGTATCGCATTCGTTTAATACCGGTGATATGGTAAAGGCAGGCAAAGAAATTGAAACAGCCGTGCTGGCCAGAGCATTACAACTGGTGTTTGAAGACAGGGTATTTGTCTATAAAAACAAAACGGTTGTTTTTGAATAAAGCAGTGCCATCAATTTATAAAAAAGCCGGCAAGTGCCGGCATAATTATTTGGAAAAATTAAAAATAAATTATTGTAAACTATTTGCGGCAGGTTCTGCCAGCAGGTTTTTTATATCTTCTTCATTATGAGTTACACTCATTTGTACAGGAGTAAACACCAGGTTGTTTTTTGAAAAATTTTCGTAGTTGTGAAAGATTACATTTAGTGTAATAAAATTCATTACATAAGCCTGTGTTTCTGCCGGCAGGTATTTTTTTATATCCCAAAAAACAGGATTGCGTTTGCCTGTTCTTTCCATCGCATTCCATACATTACCTACACCACAGTTGTAACTCGCCACTACCAGCAGCCAGTTGTCATCCAGGTTCATTCTCCTGTCCCGCAGATATCTGGCCGCTGCGATGGTTGATTTTAAAAAATTTTTGCGATCGTCTTTTTGTTTTGACAGAGTTTTCAGGGATATTTTTCCTTTTCTTCCTTTTTGTTTTGATATTTTATTTTTTTCAAGGGCAGACAAGCGTGCAGGATATTTTAATCCGTATTCCCGTGCCACGGCATCCATAAACTGCCAGTAACCAACAGCCCCTGCTGAAGATACAGCATTGGCATTATAAGCAGATTCCAGGGTCATCAGCACTCTTAATTCTTCCGGCAAATCGTATTTTTTTAAAATAGCGGCTGCCTTGGGTAACAATTTTTTTCCCTTGCTGTACATGCGCTGCAGGTAATCTCTCCTGCTATGGCTGAATTTTTCAATGTAGGCCAATGACTGTTCTTTTTCTGCCTGCAGTAAATCAGGAAAGATTACATTGGATTCTTTTATACAATATTTTTCACGGCTCACTACAGACACAGCGGCATATTTTACAGATGAATCTGTTACCTGCGCCTTTAATGCCAGCGGCGGGCAAAGCACAGCAGATAATAGAAACATTCCCTGGCACAGGGAAAATAACAATGAAATTTTTTTATTTACCTGCATAAAATTCTATACTGATTTTATTAAAAAAATGAGCCGGTACCATTAACGTTCCAAACCTGTAATTATTGCTGCCTGCACTTGCTGCTTATGAAAAAATTAACATAGAAAATTTAAAAAAATACTTTCCGTTTCAGCCGGTTTGATGCATTTTTACAGCTTACCATTTTGTAAGGTGGCAAAAAAGAAAAAGAAACAATCAGCAAGTTTATTCCTCCTGTTATTATTAATGATAATTGTAGCTGCACTGATAATATTTTATTTCAGCCGTACACGTTTTGTCCGATATCCTGCCTTTGGCATCGATATACCCACCGCCTACTCCATACATGGTATTGATGTAAGCCACTATCAAAAAGAAATAGACTGGAAAGAGGTAAAACAAATGCAGGTAAAAAAAATAGCCGTTGGCTTCAGTTTTATAAAAGCCACAGAAGGTACGGCCGATGTGGATGGTGCATTTTATAAAAACTGGAAAAATATAAAGAAAGCGGGCATTGTAAGAGGTGCTTATCATTTCTTTAATCCGTACAGAAGTGGAAAGCTGCAGGCGGAAAATTTTATAAGAAATGTAAAACTTAAGACGGGAGATTTGCCCCCGGTGCTGGATGTGGAAGGAGCAGGAGTACTTAGCAAAGAAGCGCTGCAGCAGCAGGTTGCTGACTGGCTACAAAAAACAGAACAGCATTATCATACAAAACCAATTATTTATACTGGTGCTGTTTTTTATACCACTTATTTTGCCGGCCGTTTTGATGATTACCCGCTGTGGGTGGCACATTATCTTGTAAAGGATAAACCACGGGTGCAGCGCAAATGGTTGTTCTGGCAACACAATGAACTGGGGCATGTAAATGGGATAGATGCTTATGTGGATTTTAATGTGTTTAATGGCGACAGTACAGTTTTTAATAACCTCCTGCTTAAATAATTGCACAATGTATTTATTTCAGCGGCGATGGCCGAACTTTAAACTCTTTTAACAGAGCATATGGAGCCTGATGTAAAAGCATTTTTATTGTTGATAATACAAACCATTTCAATGGGTTTGCTGTGGCTGCTGCTCAATATGACTTTTGGTATTTATTACAACTTTGCTTTTTTTGAAAACACTCCTTCGCTGGCAAACATTATTTATTATATTTTTTTGCTGGTAAGCCTT
>JAYWIB010000410.1:0-2691 GCA_043789265.1 Chitinophagaceae bacterium | reverse complement strand
GTTTAATGGCAAACACACCGGGATTTCTGTCAGCAGCGCTTACATTACCGAAAGTAAAAAGCACCAATCCCAATTTTGGTAGTTGCATATTTGCTTCGTACGCTTCCTCCTTTATGTGCTGATACTTGCTCATGATGGTATGATTGCTTGTTCTGTAAAATTTCCCAGTACTTTATATTGCTCATATCTTTTGCTGTATATATCTCTATTGGATTGATTGGGATAATATGTTAGTTCGAAACCTTGTCCCATTGCATTCATCGCATCTTCTACCCTGTTATATATTCCAGCGGCGGTGGCTGCAAACATGGCGGCACCTGCGGCACAGGTCTGCTCACTCTTATGTATGCGTATGGGCATGTTCAGTACATCTGCCATCATCTGCATAATGAACGGTGATTTTTTTGCAACACCGCCAAGGCCAATCAATCCTTTTACGGGAATGCCTTCTTCCACAAAACGGTCAGCAATTTTTTTTGCACCAAAGCAGGTTGACTCTACCAATGCTTTAAAAATATGGGCAGCATCACTGCCTAAATGCAGGCCCGTGATGCTTGCCCTTAATTGCTGGTTGGCGTCGGGTGTACGCCTGCCGTTTAACCAATCGGTTGCCAATACATCATTTTCATTAAGCGGGATTTTGGAGGCTTCATCAGCCAGCATAGGAATAATAGTTTCACTTATTTCGTTCAATAATAATTGCTTTACTGCATCATCTGTAAAAGAAGATTTTTCCAAAATATTTTTTAGCGGCCATTGCAAAATATTTTTCCACCAGGCATACGTATCACCAAAAGCGCTTTGTCCTGCTTCCAGCCCCACCATGCCTGGAACTACTGAACCATTCACCTGTCCGCAAATACCTTTTACTAATTTGTGTTTCATATCATCTGCCGGCGCCACCAGTATATCGCAGGTGGAAGTACCCATCACTTTGCTTAAATGATACGGCTCTATCTGTCCGCCCACTGCACCCATGTGTGCGTCAAATGCACCCACACCAATCACCAAATTTTTTGACAGCCCTAAGCGTTCTGCCCATGCTGCATTTATGGTACCTGCTGCTTTGTCCGCTGTATAAGTTTTGCTGAATAATCTTTTTGTAAATCCATCCAGCAATGGGTCAAGGGATGCAAAAAAATCATTTGGCGGCAATCCATCAAATGCTTCACTCCACAATGCTTTGTGCCCTGCGGCGCATACGCCCACTTTCATTTCGCTTACATGCTTTGCGCCTGTTAATAAAAAAGGTATCCAATCGCAATGTTCCATCCAGGCATAACATACTTTGCGTACGGTTTCATCAGCCCTCAGCGTTTTTAATAATTTTGCCCAATACCATTCGCTGCTGTAGATGCCGCCAACAAACTGCAAATAGTTAATATCAAATTTTTTAGCATGAATATTTATTTCTTCTGCTTCTTTTATGGATGTATGATCTTTCCATAATACAAACATGGCGTGCGGATTATTTTCAAAACCCTGCAGTAATGAAACTGGTGTACCCGTCTCATCCACTGCTATTGGCGTGGAGCCGGTGGTATCAACTGAAATGGCTTTAATATTTTTTGCAATTGATGGTCCGGCTTTTTTAATACAATCTTTTGTGGTGAATTTCAGGCCCTCGATGTAATCCAACGGGTGCTGGCGGTATTGCTGTATGGATGGGTTGCAATACAAACCATCTCTCCATCTTGGATAATAAAAAGTGGAAGTACTTATTTCATTTCCATTAGCAGCATCAACTATTACAGAGCGAACACTGTCTGTGCCGTAATCAATCCCAATTACAAATTTATCTCCCATACAGCAATTGTAAGTGTCAAATTAACACTTATTAATGTAAGCAAAAAAATATATTTTTCCACGCTGTAAAAAATCTTACGGCAGGTTGTGAACATTTGGAATAATATAGAGGAATGCCTGGAAATTGGATTTATAAGCACGCCTGTTTAACTTATAATAAAACGCTCCTTTTTTAGAACTGGCCTTGTCCTTCTCCTTTTGCTTTGTTATCAATCCTGTTGATAACAGTTTGCGGTTAAAATTTCTTTTATCCAAAGCAGTACCATACACACCTTCGTATAAACTTTGTACTTGCGGAAGCGTAAACTTTGCCGGCAGCAATTCAAAAAGAATGGGATGCAGTGCGGCTTTGTATTGCAGCTTTTCCTTCGCCTTTTGAACCATAGTACTATGGTCGAATATCAGTGCCGGTGTTTTTTTTAACGGGAACCATTCAGCATGGTAATGACTGCTCAGTTGCGTTTGGTATTTATTAATATCTATCAATGCATAATAAGCAACGGAAAGCGTCCTTTCAATCGGGTCACGGTCATGCTCACCAAATGTATACAGTTGCTCCAGGTACACATTTTCGAGGCCAGTCAGTAGTTTCAGCACCCTCACAGCCGCTGCATTAATACCTTCCTTTGGCTGCACAAAGCCACCCATTAAACTCCAATTGCCTTTCTGCGGTTCCAGCGCCCGCTTTATCAGCAATAATTTTAGCTCCACCCCGTCAAAGCCAAATATGATACAATCCACCGCCGCCAGCAACCGGATTTGTTTTGAATACTTGTCGGGCATGATGTTTTTTTTTGCTAAGGTAGTGGGGAATGGGGAATGACTGTGTTGCCTTAATAAGGTTTACCGTTTCGCACAAAACCAGGTACAAATTGTTTAAGAGAA
>JAYWIB010000409.1:0-2694 GCA_043789265.1 Chitinophagaceae bacterium | reverse complement strand
CTGCAGCATAGTACATCTGTCCTTCTTTATCCGGCAACTGTCCGGTACCAAATGCGCTGGCTTCGTTTACCAGCAGGGGCGGCAGGTATTCAATATAGCCTGCTGCCGTATTGTAGTCTAAAAAATATTGTATCAATGCACGCTGCAGCCTGGCGCCTTTACCTTTATACAATGGAAAACCACTGCCGGTAATTTTTGCGCCAGTTTCAAAATCTACAAGGCCGTATTGTTTTATCAAATCCCAGTGCGGTTTTGCATCAGCATACAGTGTGGGTTTAATGCCGCCTTCTTTTACCGTCACGTTCTCTTCCGGTGTTTTTCCTGTGGGTACAGATACATGCGGCAGGTTGGGCAGTTTTACCAGCTCTTCCTGTAATTGTTTTTCGTGTATGGCTAACTGTTCGGTTAGCTGTTGAATAGATTTTTTTTGCAGCGCCACCTCCTGCATTTTTTCCTCTGCTGCTTCTTTACTACCTTTTGCCATCAGCAGTCCAATTTCTTTGCTGGCCGCATTGGTTGCTGCCTGCAGTGTTTCGCTGTCCACTTTTAATTTTCTTACCAATTCAACCAGCGCCACAATTTTATCAACAAGTGATATATCGGCAAAATGTTTAACCCTTAGTCTTTCCTTTACCGTTTCAATATTTTGCCTGATAAAATTTAACTGTAGCATTTTTAAAAAAAATTTTTCCAAAGGTAATGGTTTGATTTTTTCATCAGCAAAAGCCCAACATCTGCACGGTGCATGTAGTATGCATCAGTAATATTTTCATAAAGACGGTATAATATATATTTGCGCCATGCAACAAGCCAAAGATGATTTACAGATAAGGTGGTTAAAGCTACGCATCAAGCTAAAGGATAAATATGGCATCAAGCCCGAGATGGATGGCATTCTTTTTTTAATTGGCGTGCAGGAGCTCGGCGCCGGCAAACAGCAATTTGATAAAGAACAAAAACAGGATTTGATGCACATTGCTGTATGCACCGTACTGGCGCAAAGCGGTTTCTATAAAAATGATGGAAGAGATGAGGAAGGCTGGCCGCACTTTACACAACTGCAGCCACTGCCTGTATTAAATATATACGAGCAGGAAAATTTTTTAAAAGATCATGTACTGCTTTACTTTGATAATTTTTTTAAAGATGAAGCCTAAATAAATTTTAACCGCCATTTTTCATCCATATATAGTAATCTTTTATGAAATTTTCTCTTCCGCTCCTTCTTTTGCTTGCTGTTTTTTTTGTTGGCCTTCCTGCTCATGCACAGATTAAGAAAAAAGCACCGGCCAAAGGCATCATTAAAAATAAAAAGGCGGTGAAGCAGAGAATAAACAAAACAAAAAATGTTCACCGGCAGCCCGCTGCAGATACAGCCAGCAGGGTGAAAATAATAACCAGCATGGGAGAAATAATTATAAAGCTGTATGATAAAACACCTTTGCATAAAAACAATTTTTTAAAATTGGTAAAGGAGCATTTTTATGACAGCCTGCTTTTTCACCGGGTAATAAATACATTTATGATACAGGGTGGAGATCCATTGAGTAAGCGTGCAGATAGTGGTGAAATGCTGGGCAATGGTGATGTTGGTTATACCATTCCGGCAGAGTTTGACAGTACGCTCTTTCATAAGCGTGGCGCTTTGTGTGCAGCCCGTACCGACAATCCCGAAAAGGGCAGCAGCGGCTGCCAGTTTTATATTGTACAGGGCAAGCCAGCAGGCGGTACAGAACTGGATATGATTGAAGTACGCAATGGAATAAAATATACGCCTGCACAGCGCATGACCTATAAAATGAATGGCGGCACTCCACGGCTTGATGGAAACTACACCGTATTTGGCGAAGTGGAAAGCGGTATGGATGTAGTGGATAAAATTGCACTGGCTGCAAAAGATGGAAGCAAGCGCCCGCTTGAAGACATAAGAATGCGGATGGAACTGCTGCCTGCGGCAGCCGAAAGCCTGCACAAAAAATAATATATACATGCCGGAAGAAATTGAAACAGATAATAAACTTGTTTAAATTGCACACTCTTTTATAAAAGGCAAAAAAATACAGTTATGAATGTTCCTTCACACCTCCGCTATACCAAAGACCACGAATGGGTTTCTATTGATGGCAACATTGCTACTGTAGGCATTACGGATTTTGCTCAGGGCGAACTGGGCGATATTGTATACGTCGATATTTCTTCTGCCGGAAAAACTTTTGCTGCCGAAGAAGTGTTTGGAACCGTGGAAGCAGTAAAAACAGTGAGTGATTTATTTTTACCAGTAAGCGGCACCATTACAGAAGTAAATCCTGCGCTGGAAGCACAGCCCGAGCTGGTAAACAGCGACCCTTACGGCCAGGGGTGGATGATAAAAATGACTGTAAACAATATTGAGGACGCCAGTGCATTGTTAGATGCAGCCGCTTATGAGGCATTGGCAGGATAATAATATATAACACAACAATTATTATACATGAGTACCGGAATCTCTTCCGCCGGAAAAATAAAAGGCATTCATTTTTTACCAGGCATTGCCTGGTTTTTTCTGCTGCTTGTTCTCATATGCCTGCCTGGCGACGATATACCTGATACAGGCTGGGCCAGCATTGCTAACATAGATAAGCTGGTGCATGCGGCGCTTTTTGGCGGTATTGTTTTTCTTTTTTGTATGCCCTTTAAAAAATCGGGTATGCTTAA
>JAYWIB010000408.1:0-2698 GCA_043789265.1 Chitinophagaceae bacterium | reverse complement strand
ATGTATCAAAAAATTTTACACAAATATTGGAATTTAATAAAGAAGAGCAGTGGGTGAGGGTGCAGCCCGGCGTGATAAGAGATGAACTAAACCAGTTTTTAAAACCTCATGGCTTTCTGTTTGGCCCCGAAACATCTACTGCTAACCGGGCAATGATGGGTGGAATGGTGGGCAATAATTCCTGCGGATCAAATTCTGTTGTGTACCGCAGTGTGAGGGAACACCTGCTGGAAGTAAAAGTATTGCTGAGTGATGGAAGTGAAACTTGTTTTTCATCACTGGATGCAGAAACTTTTCACAGCAAATGCGAAGGCGAATCGCTTGAAGCAAACATTTATAAGACTGTAAGAAAATTACTAAGTAATTATGATACGCAACTGGAAATAAAAAAAGAATTTCCCAAACGTTCTGTTGAAAGAAGAAACACGGGCTATGCGGTGGATGAACTGCTGGAGACAGCACCATTTACGGCAGGCGGAGCTGATTTTAATTTTTGTAAACTCATTGCAGGGTCAGAAGGTACACTGGCTTTCATTACAGAAATAAAATTAAATGTAGTGCCATTGCCTCCCAAAGAAATGGGCTTGCTGTGTGTACATTTCAACAGCATAGATGAAGCCCTGAGGGCAAATGTTATTGCAATGCGGTATCGCCCAGGTGCCAGCGAACTAATAGATCATTACATACTTGAATGCACAAAAAATAATATTGAGCAAAATAAAAACAGGTTTTTTGTAAAAGGCGATCCGGGTGCTATACTGGTAATAGAGTTTACGAGAGATACCAGAGACGCTGTAATACAAATTGCCGCAGCAGCAGAAGCGGCCATGCTTTCAGCAGGATTGGGTTATCATTTTCCCCTGCTCTTTGGCAGCGATACAAAAAAAATATGGGATCTGCGTAAAGCTGGTCTTGGCCTGCTGGGCAATTTGCCGGGAGATGAAAAAGCTGTACCTGTTATAGAAGATACGGCAGTGGATGTAGAAGACTTGCCGGCTTACATTGCTGAGTTTAATACCATTTTAAAAAAGTATGACTTGCATGCCGTGCATTACGCCCATGCAGGCTCGGGAGAAATACACCTGCGGCCAATCATTAATCTAAAAACTGAAGAAGGCAACCGCCTGTTCCGCATCATTGCAGAAGAAATTGCCACGCTTGTAAAAAAATACAATGGCTCCCTGAGCGGCGAGCATGGTGACGGCAGATTGCGTGGAGAATTTATTGAACAGATGGTAGGCAAAAAAAATTATGCATTGCTTAAAGAAATAAAGCGAACCTGGGATCCGGAAAATATTTTTAATCCGAATAAAATTGTAGACACACCATCCATGAATACGATGCTGCGGTATACGCCCGGTCAGCAAACGCCTGTATTTAAAACTGTGTTCCGCTATCACAACCAGGACGTGCTGCAGCATGCTGAACAATGCAACGGCAGCGGCGATTGCCGCAAAACGCATATAAGCGGCGGCACCATGTGTCCATCTTATATGGCTACTAAAAATGAAAAAGATACTACAAGGGCAAGAGCCAACATAATGCGTGAATTTTTAACCAACTCCAGTAAACTAAACCGTTTCAATCACAAAGAAATTTATGATGTAATGGATTTGTGCCTTAGCTGCAAAGGGTGTAAATCCGAATGTCCATCCAATGTAGATGTAGCCAAACTGAAGGCAGAATTTTTGCAACAATATTATGATGAAAACGGCGTGCCATTCCGATCCAGGCTGATAGCAAATTTTACAGCAAGTGCTAAGCTGGGTGCATTGCTGCCGGGTGTATATAATTTTATGATGAACACACCTGTTATAAGCCGGGCTATTAAAAGACTCAGTGGGTTTGCAGTGGAGCGTTCAATGCCCAACCTGCATACGGATACTTTAAAAAACTGGTTTAATAAACGGGCTAAAAAAATACATAGAACAAATAATCCCTCCTTAAAAAAAGTATATCTTTTTTGCGATGAGTTTACCAACTACAATGACACTGTTATAGGCCAGAAAGCCATTTTGCTGCTGGAGCAAATGGGTTATAAAGTATTGATACCGGCACATGAAGAAAGTGGCAGGGCATGGCTGAGCAAAGGACTGATAAGAACAGGAAAAAAAATTGCCAACAAAAATATTACACTGCTCAAAGATATCATCACGGCTGATGCTCCTTTGATAGGCATTGAACCAAGTGCCATTTTTACCTTCAGGGACGAATACATTGATCTTGCAGATGATGAAAATTTTGAAACTGCAAAGGCCCTGTCAAAAAATGTTTTTTTAATTGATGAATTTATTGCTGCAGAAATAATTAAAGGAAATGTGGATGCAGGTTTATTTACGAAAGAAACAAAACTAATTAAGCTGCATGGTCACTGTCAGCAAAAAGCTTTGTCATCTGTACAGCATTCTGTAAGCATGCTTTCATTTCCTCAAAATTATTCAGTAGAAACCATTCCTTCCGGATGCTGCGGCATGGCAGGTTCATTCGGGTATGAAAAAGAACATTACGATTTGTCAATGAAAATTGGGGAGCTTGTTTTGTTTCCCGCAGTAAGAACACAGCCTGACGAAATAATTATTGCTGCACCCGGCACAAGCTGCCGGCACCAGATAAAAGATGGTACCGGCAGGCATGCATTGCATCCGGTGGAAGTGCTGTATGAGGCATTGATTAAAAAAGATCATTTATAGTTTTTTTT
>JAYWIB010000407.1:0-9543 GCA_043789265.1 Chitinophagaceae bacterium | reverse complement strand
GTAAACCAGGCACAAAGCACAGCAGTATCTTTATCCCAAAATAATACATTGGAAGCCGCAGGCAAATTTTTAAAACTGCTGACACCAAAGCGATGCATTACGGGTTCACCCATGGCATTGGCAAAGTGGCCGGCACCTGCATAGTTGGGCAGCATATAATTTTTAGGCACAGCCCATACAGAAAATTTATCTGAAGGAAACGTTTGTTCGGATACGACAAAAAGTGTGAAAGGCCTGCAAACAATATGGCGGTATGCAGTTTCAAATTCTTTTGAGCGCAGTACATTTCGTTTGCCCTCCCTGTATAAGTGAAAAAAACCTGCAGTTATTAAAACGGCAATCATACCATTTGCCATCCATGTGCTTTTGTAAATAACTTCTCCTGCATATGCCTGCACAGTAAATACACACCAGGCAAATAAAACGAAAAACATAAAATAGTAAGGAAGCTTGGCAACGACAGCAAGGGTAAGCAAGCCTGCAATAATTAATAATAATGACACGGAAGATGGCCATGTTTTTTTGCCGGTAAAAAAACTAAGCGACCACAAAATTAGAGCCGCCACAATAAATAAGCGGTTGTTTATCCAGAGCCAATTTTTACAATTTGATTTAATAGTGGCCATTTTGTGCGTGGATGCCTCCGCCCGGTATACAGCCTGAATATTTTCAGCAGAAAACTCATTGCTTTCAACTGGCAGCATTTTTACCATCATGTTGTATGAGGTACGGCTTTTAAAACTATCATTATTTAAGCGAAGCGGCATGCCGGTGTTTTGAAAAGGGTATAAGCTGCTGCGTACACGTTCTTCTTTTTGCCAGCCGGAGATATGCGCTGTGTAATAATTGCGGTGCAATAAATTAAAAACAAAAATCAGTGCCGCTATGCTTATAAGCAACAGGGACACTGAAAAAAAATGCCGCTTTTTCAAAAACAAAAATGGCAGCGCCAATGCCACTACCGGCCCTACGGGATGCACCCTGAACATAGATGCGGCTACAATAAACACTGCAGCCAGCAATATTGATTTATAATTTAATTTTTCTGCGGAAAAGGCACTGATTAACAATGTAAGCCCTGCCGCAGCCAACACAAAAGACGCTGAAGTAAAATTGATGTAAAGCAGAATGTGGGCTTCGTATACAAAAAAAATAGCGCCATAAAAAAGCAATGCAGCATACGCCGGCCACCTGCCTAGTAAACACAATAAGATGATGCAGCAAGCACTGTAATGTGCCAGCAACAACAAAATTGTATACCAGTTTACAGCAGGCCAAATTGTAAATAATAATTTAACAGGCACGCCCAGCAGCGGAGAAAAAATATAATTGTAATGAACAAGTGCTGTGGGGCTGTCGCCAAAGCCACCAGCCAGCATGTACAGGATGTTTACATCTTCCAGCGAATTGTAAATGGGATGTGCCAGCCACAGCGCTGCCGCAAAAAAAACTGCATTGAGCAGCAGTACACATAACAGCTTGTTTACAGCGCTTTGCTTATGTATGCCTTTTGTATTAAAATACATCGGAGTGAATGTAATGATAATTTACAATTTAATATTTTGCAAAAAATGTATGTGGTATAATCGAAAAATTATCTTTTATTTTTTTCTCTTAGCATTGTAACAGGACGCTCAAAAAAATGATACAGCAATGCTGATAAACAAATTACAAGCAGCCAGTAAAATGTATACTTGACAATTACCAGCAGGTACACATTTTGAATGAATGTATGCCAGTTTATTTTGTGAATTATCCAGTCCTGTATTACAGAAAGGTTCAGCAGGTACATGGAGTAAGAGATAAGGCTTATGTAAGAAATTATCTTATACAATGGCCCGCTGCCACTTTGCAGGCTGCTCAACAATGGCAGGAGCATAAGTGTGGCAACGGCGACCAATGTAAAAGAAAACACAGCCTGGTAAAGCCCGGATATTTCTGTTACATGGGGCAGTATAAATTTTATCAGCAGGAAAAATACAATACCGGCAACGAATAGTTGTTTTTTATACCGTATCCATTTACCTGGATAATAAAAACTGCAGTATGCACCCAGTACGCCAAACACCAGACTGTCCAGCCGTGTGCTTACCTGCTTGCGAAAAACAAGATCCCATTCTTCTGCATTAAGAGCAGGAGAATGTACATACCTGTAATATCTGAAAAAAGTTATCGTAATTATTACCATTATCACGGTTATTAACAACGCCATGCGTGGCTGAAGTTTGCCAAAATAAATAAATGAAATTGCCAGCAGCGGTACCAGTATATAAAACCATTCTTCTATACTCAGGCTCCATGCTTCCGGAAAAAAATGCAGGGGGTGTGGCGTAAACAGGTTTTGTGCAAACACTGCATACTTTAATACACTCCAGCCCATAAAATTTTTATCAAATAATAAATGAAGGATAGTGAGCAGTGTCAGTACAAAAAAATAATTGGGCAGTGTACGGTACCACCTTCTTCTCCAAAACTGCCAGAGCGATGCTACAGCAGGAGTATTTTGCGCCATCGTTTTTATCAAAATATTGCCAACAAGAAAACCACTCAATACAAAAAATATGGAAACCCCGTCAAAAACAACTAAGTCCGTTAACCTGCTCAATTTATCGGGCAGCAAATATTCACCATGAAGTATTACTACAAATAAAATAGCCAGTGCCCTCAATATATCAAGTCCGTATATTCTTTGTTTATCAAACACTTCTGACAATTTATTTTTTGTATTAGATATTTTGAACACTTTTATAAATGGCTTCAATGATTGCCTAATTTTTAAAATTAAGTTTTTTGGGTGTGGTGGCGCAGGATAGTTTTTTTAAAACTTGCAATATTTAAAAAACTATAAACTTCGGTGGATGTTAAACAATAAACTACGATAGTTTACCTAATTATAAACATCATTCATAATACTCGGTTGCAACAAGTTTATAATAAACTACAGCAATGAATTCGGGATTTCCTTTATCCAACTTTATTGTATTAATCGTTACTAACATTTGTTAGTTTTTGGCTCCACACATATTTATTATTAGCAGCATACCCCCTACCTTTGCGGCTTCTTTTACACTTCAATTTTTAAGTAATACAATGAATCTTTTTGAACAGCAGCAAAATGAATTTGCAGGCAGGCATATTGGTCCCGGAGCGGATGAAACTGCGGACATGCTTGCGGCCATCGGCGTTTCCAGCATTGAAGAACTTATTGGCAAAACCATACCAGCCAGCATCCGCATACAGGGCGACCTGGATTTGCCTGCGGCCAGCAGCGAACATGATTACCTGGCGCAATTAAAATCAGTGGCGGCAAAAAATAAATTGTTTAAAAATTATATCGGCCAGGGTTATTATGACACCATCACCCCATCGGTTATTTTAAGAAACCTTTTTGAAAACCCGGGATGGTATACACAGTACACCCCTTACCAGGCGGAGATTTCGCAGGGCAGGCTGGAGAGTTTACTCAATTACCAAACAATGGTGAGTGACCTTACTGCACTGCCCATTGCCAATGCCAGCCTGCTGGATGAAGCCACGGCGGCAGCAGAAGCTATGGCCATGCTGTTCAATCATAAAAACAAAGACCACGACCATATTACAGCGCCCAAATTTTTTGTAGATGAAAAAATATTTCAGCAAACAAAAGATGTGTTGATCACCCGGAGTATGCCTATTGGTATTGAGCTCGTATTTGGCAATCATACAGAAGCTGTGCTGGATGAAAATTATTTTGGCGCCATTATACAGTATCCCTGCAGCGATGGTTCGGTTACAGATTACCGATCGTTTATTGATGCGGCCCACACCGTAAATGCAATGGTGGTAATGGCTACAGATTTACTTGCATTAACCCTGCTTACTGCACCGGGCGAACTGGGCGCTGATGTGGCAGTTGGTTCTTCGCAGCGCTTTGGCGTGCCGCTGGGATACGGCGGACCGCATGCTGCTTTTTTTACCACCAAAGATGAATTTAAAAGAAACATTCCCGGCCGTATTATTGGTGTAAGCATTGATGCACAGGGCAGGCGCTGCCTGCGGATGGCGCTGCAGACAAGAGAGCAGCACATACGCCGGGAAAAGGCCACCAGCAACATTTGCACAGCGCAGGCATTGCTGAGTAATATGGCTGCAATGTATGCCGTGTATCATGGTGCAGCAGGCATTACCAACATTGCAAAACGTGTACACCTGCTCACACAAAAATTAGAAACTGAACTGGATAAAATTGGTATTGTACAAAGCAATCCATATTATTTTGATACACTAAAAATAAAAGTAACGGATGCTGCAATGCTGAAAAAAACAGCGGAAGCGCAGGGCATTAATTTTTATTATATCTCCGATACCCATGTATGCATCAGCCTGGATGAAACCACCAGCATGGGTGATGTGCATGCCATTGTAAAAGTGTTTGCCGCTGCATTCAATGTCAGCAGCAAAGAAAAAACAACAGCAGGTGGCGGCGTATACCGAGTGCCAAACAATTTATTGAGAGAATCCGCTTTTTTACTGCATCCTGTTTTTAATACGCACCACAGCGAAAGCGAAATGATGCGTTATTTAAAATCGCTGGAGAATAAAGATTTAAGTTTAAATACTTCTATGATAAGCCTGGGCAGTTGCACCATGAAGCTGAATGCTGCTTCGGAACTGATTCCGGTAAGCTGGCCCGAATTCAGCAAGCTGCATCCCTTTGCACCTGCAGCACAAACTGCCGGCTATGCACAAATTATTAAAGATCTGGAAAATTATTTAAGCACCATCACAGGTTTTGCTGCCACTTCGCTGCAGCCCAACAGTGGCGCACAGGGCGAATATGCAGGCCTGCTGGCCATCCGCCGCTATCACCAGGCAAGAGGAGAAGCACACCGCAATGTAGTGCTGATACCCATCTCCGCACATGGTACCAATCCTGCAAGCGCTGTAATGGCGGGCATGAAAGTGGTGGTAACCAAATGTGATGAAGCTGGTAATATTGATGTGGCTGATTTAAAGGCCCGGGCTGTGGAACATGCGGCCAACCTTGCTGCACTGATGGTTACCTATCCTTCCACACATGGTGTGTTTGAAGAAAGCATCCGTGAAATATGCGATACCATTCATCAATATGGCGGACAGGTATATATGGATGGCGCTAACATGAATGCACAGGTGGGGCTTACCAGTCCCGGCCTTATTGGTGCCGATGTATGTCATTTAAATTTGCATAAAACATTTGCCATTCCGCATGGGGGCGGCGGCCCGGGTGTAGGGCCCATATGTGTGGCCAGGCAATTGGCACCATATTTACCGGGGCATGAACAGTGGCAAGGACCGGAAAGTGAAACCGGAGCCGTAAGCGCTGCTCCTTATGGCAGTGCAAGTATTTTACTTATCAGTTATGCCTATATAAAAATGCTGGGAGCCAAAGGTGTACGTAAAGCAACGGAGTATGCCATACTAAATGCCAACTACATGAAAGTGCGGCTTGAAAAATATTATAAGATTTTGTACACAGGAAAAAATGGTACTGCAGCGCATGAATTTATTGTAGACCTGCGTCCTTTTAAAACAAGTGCCGGTATTGAAGCGGAAGATGTAGCCAAGCGGTTGATGGATTATTGTTTTCATGCTCCCACGCTTTCGTTTCCGGTGGCGGGTACGCTGATGATAGAACCTACCGAAAGCGAAAACAAAGCAGAGTTGGATCGTTTTTGCGATGCAATGATTGCCATTTACAAAGAGATAAAAGCTATTGAAGATGGCAGTGCAGATAAAAAAGACAATGTACTTAAAAATGCACCGCACACACAGCATGTGATATGTGCCGATGAATGGACACATGCGTACAGCCGCAGCCAGGCTGCTTTTCCGCTTCCCTTTGTAAGTGAAAATAAATTTTGGCCAAGTGTGAGCAGGGTAAACAATACACATGGCGATCGCAATTTAATTTGCACTTGCGAGCCTATAGAAAGCTACATGGAAGCAGCAGAAAATTAAGTTTTGAAAATGATTTATTCGTTGTAATTATTGCAGCCGGATTAAAACTGCTGAATCCTTAGCAGTTTTTAAAAACCTCACCCTAACCTCCGGTTAAAAAATCGGGACAGGCTCTCTACAAAGGAGAGGGATTTAGAACCATTAACCACAAAGGCCTTCATCAATTTCAACATTTTTGCCGGACAATGGCGTTTTAAAACAGCCATTTTAATTCGCCTGTTTTTTTATGTATCTACTTTTAAATTGAGCCTGCATCACTGCAGGAAATCCCTCATTTTTTGTGATTACATTTGAACATTACCAATTGATTAATTCATGATGCTTTCAGTTTTCCTGCGCCACCAGTGGATGGCTTTCCGGCGCCGCAGCAGTGCCGGCAACAGCATGGCAATGCACATTATCCTGGGCATCTTTTATTTTTTAATTTTTGCAGAAATTGCCGGGCTTGGTATTCTGCTTCCATTTATACTGCCGGAACTGGCACCGGGTAAAGACCCTGCCATTGTTTTTTGTTCATACATTATTTATTATTTTTTAATCGGCCTGCTGGTGCGGTTACAGTTTCAGGAACTGCCATCGCTAAGCATACAACCCTATCTGGCACTCAATATCCGGCGTAAGCGCCTGCTGCGGTTTTTAAATGTGCGTTCGCTGCTCCATATTATAAATGTGCTGCCGTTCTTTGTATTCATTCCTTTTACCATAGTAATTTTTGTGCCGCAATATGGCCTTGTTTCTTCGGGCTGTTTTTTAATTGCGCTGTTTGCACTGGTGGCCAGCAATCATTTTTTAAACATGTACGTCAAAAGAAAATCTGTAAGCAACAGCCGTTGGTTCTTTGTGCTGCTGCTGTTGATTGTATTATTAAAATCACTGGATTATTTTAAGTTTTTACCAATTGAAAAAATATCTGCAGAAGTATTTATTTACCTCCTGGAGCATCCCTTGCACTGCATTTTTTTTGTAGCAGCAGCCTGGCTCATTTTTCTTTTGCACAATAATTATTTACGCAGTCATTTATATATTGAAGAACTGTTGCCTGAAGGAAAAATAAAAACAGCCAATACTTTTTCGTTGCTCAACCGCTTTGGCGATACCGGCGAAATGATTGCACTTGATCTTAAATTAATTGTAAGAAATAAAAGACCCCGTAACCTGATTATATGTTCTGCGGTGATTCTTTTTTACGGCCTGCTTTTTTACCCACAATATCTGCATACAGGCAATTACAGCATGCTGTTTCTTTTTGCGCTGCTGATAACGGGATTGTTTGTTTCCAACTACGGACAGTTTTTATTTGCCTGGCAAAGCAGTCACTTCGATGGAATGATGAGTTATAATTTTAATGTGCAGCAATATATCCGTTCAAAATTTTTACTGCTGAGTACAGTATGCAGCCTCCAGTTTATTTTTGCAGGCCTGTATGGTTTTATGGATTGGATATTATTGCCCATACAATTGGCAGCATTTTTATACAGCATTGGCGTAAATACCTTTCTGGTAATTTATGCTGCTACTTTTAATTACAAATATCTCGACCTTGGTAAAACAGGCCGTATGAATTTTCAGGGTGTCGGTGCTATACACTGGTTGCAGTCGCTGTTTATTTCACTGGGTCCTGCACTATTGTTTTTTTTATTACAAAAATTTGCCGGACTTTGGTTTGCCATTTTACTTATATGCTGCCTGGGCATTGCCGGACTTTTATTTAATCAAAAAATTATTGGCTGGCTGGCTGCACAATTTATGCTGCGTAAATATAAAATGCTGGAAGGCTTCAGGCAACGGTAATTATTCAATCATTCTTTTTTTTATGGTATGATTACAGTACAAAATTTAATTAAAACATACAACGGAATTGCCGCTGCAGATATTGAAGCGCTTGAACTGCATGCCGGTGAAGTAGTTGGCCTGGTGGGTAACAATGGCGCAGGCAAAACAACTTTTTTCCGGCTGCTGCTGGATCTAATACGGACAGACAAAGGAGCAATATTTTCCAAAGGCATGCCGGTAAGCAGTACGGAAAAATGGAAAAATTATACAGCCGCTTACATTGATGAAGGCTTTTTGATTGACTACCTTACCCCGGAAGAATATTTTTATTTTGCCGGAAAATTAAACAATCAATCCAAAGCGGATGTGGATGCTGTGCTGCTGCACTACCAGGATTTTTTTGATGACAGTATTTTAAACAAACAAAAATTTATCCGTGATTATTCCCGGGGAAATCAAAGTAAAATAGGGATAGTGGCTGCACTACTTTGTAAGCCGGAGTTTTTAATTTTAGATGAGCCTTTTGCTAATCTGGACCCCTCCACTAAATTGCGGCTGCTAACTATGATAAAAGAAATGGCTGCAGACAAGCGGATGTGCATTTTTATTTCGAGCCACGATATAAACCATGTATCGGAAGTATGCACCCGTATACTGCTGATGGAAAAAGGAAAAATTATAAAAGACATTGCAGGCGGTGATGCAGCCTATGGCGAAATGGTGGAGTACTTCAGGGTAAAATAACATGCAGGTAAAAATTGTATGATTTAGGTTACCGGCCTTGCGCTTACATATTTATTTCCCTTTATAAAAAAACGATACGGCAGCAACGCATCCACACCTGCACCATCTATACCGATTCTTTTGCTGCTGCCTGTTACATCATTCCTCATGAGGTCATTGCCAGGCCAGTTGTCTTCAGCGATGTAAATTGTGTTGCCCGTTAATGAAATGCCGGAATGAATTTTTTGTATACCCAATGCACGGGTAAGGTTGCCCGGTCCTTTCGTAAGGCTGCTGTCAGCCGTGGCCTTGCCGGAGCGGTGCAGCATAATATCCACGCCCTGCAAGGGTTCCACTGCCCTTATTAATACAGCATCAGGCACCTCTTTTTTATTAGTAACTACATTAAACAGTTGATGTATCCCATAGCAGGTATACACATACGATGTACCTGCGGCCGCATACATATGCTCATTGCGCTGCGTACGCCTGCCGCCAAAAGAATGAGCTGCCCTGTCAATAAATGCCATATACGCTTCAGTCTCCACTATTCTGCAGCTGGTGATCAATCCATCAAAATTTGTTACGACAATTTTGCCCAGCAAATCTTTTGCAATCTGCACTACATCATCCCTGTCATAAAATTCAGGTGGTAATTTATTCAAGTATCTGTATTTTTAAGGCCAAAGGTAAATGAGGAGTATTCGTATTAAGTATTAAGTAATAAGTATTAAGTATTAGTATTAAGTATTAAGTATTAAGTAATAAGTATTAAGTATTAAGTATTAAGTATTAAGTATTAAGTATTGGGTATTGGGTATTGAGTATTGAGTATTGGACATTGAGTATTGAGTACTAAGTATTAAATGTTGAGCATTGAGTATTGAGCGTCGAGTATTGAATATTCACCATTAACCATTCACAACCATTCACCATTCACAATTCACCATTCACCATTCACGATTCACCATTCACCATTCACCATTCACCATCGAAAAGGAACTTATGCTTAAGGAGATAATCATTGCCATTCAATCTTACATGCAGGCGCACCGCTTTGTAGTAAAG
>JAYWIB010000406.1:0-9545 GCA_043789265.1 Chitinophagaceae bacterium | reverse complement strand
GTGTGTTTTATATGACAAAGCAAATTATAAAACCAATGATGAAGGCTAGAAGCGGCAGTATTATAAATATGAGCAGCGTAATTGGCGAAATGGGCAATGCCGGCCAGAGCAGCTATGCCGCCAGTAAAGCCGGTGTTATTGGTTTTACAAAATCGGTGGCCAAAGAGCTGGGCAGCCGCAATATCCGCTGCAATGCCATTGCCCCGGGTTTTGTAGAAACAGATATGACGAGTTATTTAAAAGCAGGCGATGCCGGTGATAAATATAAGGCGGGCATTCCGCTGGGGCGCTTTGCTTCGGCAGAAGATATTGCCAATGTTACGCTGTTTCTGGCAAGCAATTTAAGCAGCTACATTACCGGCCAAACCATCAGCGCCTGTGGCGGACTAAATATTTAACCTGCCGGTATTCGCTTTTTTTTAAACGCTTTTAATTTTACAAAGTCTTTTTAATCCCCTGTTTTAAACAACGGAGTTATATTTTTGCCCTGCAATGCTGAAAACAAAAATTACTGTTATACTCATGGTTTTGCTGTTAAGCATCCAGGCGCTTCCGGTTGCTGCCATGGGATATGCATTGTATCAAAATGAATTGTCAGCAGCATTGCCTGACAGCGATGAAGAACCCGTAAAATTATTTTCTTCACTCATTGATTTTGATAAATTTTCGGTGCAGCTTTTTCAGGGATATCCTGCACATATTTTTTTAAACATGGTTCTTTTTTACATTGAATTTTCCTTAAAACTTCCGCTTCATCCTCTTGCGGACATCAGCACTCCACCGCCCGATCGGGCATAGTTTTTTTATTTCTTTTTTGAAGATTTGTTTTCTTTTTACATCATTAATTTTTACACATGAAAAAAATATTTCAGAGTGCGGCCGCTGATATTCCAGCCTCTGTAGTGGTTTTGCTTGTAGCGCTGCCGCTGTGCCTGGGCATTGCACTGGGTTCGGGCGCTCCTTTGTTTTCTGGAATAATAGCTGGCATTACCGGTGGCATTGTCATTGGTATTTTAAGTGGTTCGCAATTGAGTGTGAGCGGCCCGGCAGCAGGTCTTACTGTAATAGTAGCGTCTGCTATTATAAAACTGCAGGTGTATGAAGCGTTTTTACTGGCGGTGGTAGTGGCCGGCTGTATACAGGTATTGCTTGGCTTTTTAAGAGCCGGCGTTGTTGGAGATTATGTACCCAATGCAGTAATTAAAGGAATGCTTGCCGCCATCGGCATCATCCTTATATTAAAGCAGTTTCCGCACCTGGTGGGGTATGATAAAGACTATCCCGGCGATGAAAGCTTTTCATCGGATAACAATGAAAATACTTTTTCGGGCATACTGCATGCATTTAATTTTATAACACCTGCTGCCGTAGTAATTGGTGCTGTTTCCTTAGCCATTCTTTTTTTGTGGGAAACAAAATTTATAAAATCAAATAAAGTATTGCTGCTGGTACCTGCTCCACTGATAGTGGTAATAGCTGGCGTTTTAATAAATCTTTTCTATACTTCTACCTATCCTTCGCTGGCACTGGATGCAAAGCACCTGGTGCAATTGCCGGTAGCTGATGACATACAGTCTTTTTTATCTTTTTTTACTTTTCCAAAATTGCAGTACATAAAAAATCCCGATGTTTGGATTTCGGGAGTAACCATTGCCATTGTAGCCAGCCTGGAAACTTTGCTTAGTATAGAAGCGGTAGATAAACTGGATCCTTACAAAAGGGTATCTCCATCCAGCAGGGAACTAAAAGCACAGGGCGCTGGCAATATAATATCCGGCCTCATTGGCGGCCTGCCGCTTACCTCCGTTATTGTAAGAAGTTCGGCCAACGTAAACTCTGGTGCCAAAACAAAATTGTCGGCTATACTGCATGGGGTGCTGATGCTGTTATGTGTAATGTTTATTCCTTCATTACTCAATAAAATTCCTTTGTGTGCATTGGCTGCCGTATTAATTTATACCGGTTACAAACTTGCAAAAATTACTTTGTTCAAAGAATTTTTTAACAAAGGCTGGGATCAGTTTATTCCCTTTGTAGTTACCATTGTGGCCATACTGATGACAGATTTGCTGGTGGGTATTTTAATAGGCATTGGTGTGGGTTTATTTTTTATGATACGCAGTAATTTCCGCTCCAGTGTGTTTGTGGTAAATGATAACAACAACTACCTTATCCGTTTAAGAAAAGATGTATCGTTTTTGAATAAACCCATTATAAAATATAAACTGGAGTCGGTGCCGGCGGATGCCTATGTAATTATTGATGCCACCCGTGCCGACTTTATTGACCAGGATGTGATAGATACCGTAAATGAATTTATAAGCCATGCTCATTTAAAAAATATTACGGTAGACATTAAACGAAGTTTGCACAAACCTATGCACCTTCTCTTTTTACAACAGGATGAAATAAAAATAACTGCCTGACATTTTTTAATTATCTTAAATTATTATCATGAAGACATACGAAAAATTATTACTTGAAAACAAAGCCTGGGCTGCAGAAAAAGTACAGGATGATCCTGATTTTTTTAACAGGCTCGTAAATATTCAAAGCCCCGAATTTTTATGGATTGGCTGCAGCGACAGCCGGGTGCCTGCCAATGAAATAACCGGCACACAGCCCGGTGAAGTTTTTGTACACCGCAACATTGCCAACATGGTGGTGCATACAGATTTAAATTTATTATCGGTGCTGCAGTATGCGGTGGATGTGCTTAAAGTAAAACACATTATTGTGTGCGGCCATTATGGCTGCGGTGGCGTAAAGGCATCTATGACGAGACATGATTTTGGCATCATTAATAAATGGCTGCGCAATATTAAAGATGTATACCGCTATCACAGGGAAGAAGTAGATGCACTGCCTACCGAAGAAGAAAGGGTGAACAAACTGATTGAACTAAATGTGCAGGAGCAGGTGATGAATCTTGCCAAAACATCCATTGTGCAAAAGGCATGGAAAAGCCGCCAGTCGCCTGACATACATGGCTGGGTGTACGATTTGCATGATGGAATTATTAAACCGGTGTTTGAAATACCCGCCGGTACGCACATTGATACGTTATATGAGTTTGATGATCTTGCTTAAAAAATAATTGAAAGTTTTGTAAAGGCGCAGCAAGCTGCGCCTTTCTATTTCTTTTTTCTTTTGCAGAGATACGCATGCCACAGTATAAAAGCCGCTACGGTTCGGTATGGCCTCCAGTTTTCAGCAAGTTGCAAAATTTCTTCTTTGCTTGTATGCTGGTGTAGTTGCTTTACTTCTTTTATACTTTTTATCAGGGCTATATCACCTGCTGGAAAAAGATCTGAGCGCTGCAGCACCATCATCAGGTACACATCTGCCGTCCAGTTGCCGATGCCTTTTATTTTCAGCAGTTCTGTCCGTACCGTTTCGTCTGGCGTCGTGGGAAGTTTTTTCAGGCTTAAATTTTTGTTTAAAATTGCTTCAGCAAGATGCCTTGTATAAATAATTTTTTGCCTGCTGAAATAGCAACGCCTTAAATCCTCATCGGAAAGCGCCAGAAATTTTACGGGAGTAATGGTGCCAAGTTTTTCTTTTAATTTTTTGAGGGCAGCCATGGCAGCGGCCAGCGAAACCTGCTGCTCTAATATGATATGAATAAGTGTTTCAAAATTTGCCTTTCGTTGCCACATTGGCGGATATCCATTTTCATCAATCACCCGCTTTAAGTCAGCATCCTTTTTTGAAAGCTGCTTACATATACTGATAAAATTTTGCTTGCTGAACTGCTGTAAGGTTTGCAAGTATTATTTTTTTTCTTTAAACTTTTTAATGGCTTGCCGTGTAAACTCACTCAGCACAAGCCGCCCGCTGATGGCAGCTCTTTCTCTAAGCAAATCGTCCCAATGCGCTGTCCCGCTCCAGCATATTTTTTTTATTTCTGCCATTGCATCCGCACTGCTGTGGCAAAGTGTGTTGGCCAGCCTATGCACTGCTTCGTCCATATTTTCGGTGTCGCGGTGCAGCTCGGCATAGAGGCCTTTTCTTTCGGCCCAGTCGCTGTTGCGCCACGAGGCTGCATCTATTGCAAGTGCGCTGAATGCTGACGTGCCAATTTTTCTTTCCACTGCAGGGCCTACCACAAAGGGGCCGATACCCACCGCAAGTTCGCTGAGTTTTACATCCGCTTCCTGGCTTGCGATGGCATAATCCACGGCTGCAGCCAGCCCCACACCACCACCCACACACTTGCCATGTATTCTTCCAATTATAAACTTTGGGCATTTGCGCATGGCATTAATTACATGAGCAAAGCCGCTGAAAAATTTTAATCCTTCGGCTTCTGTTTTTATAGAAACCAGTTCATCAAATGATGCGCCGCCGCAAAAAGCTTTTTCGCCTGCACTTTTAAGCACAATTATTTTTGTATCATCATGCGTGCCTGCAAAATGAATCTCATGTGCAAGCTCTTCCAGCAATTTTCCCGGTAATGAATTGCTCTGCGGATGAAAGAATTCGATAGAGTTAATGCCGTGTTCAATGTGGCTTTTTACGTATGCTTCCATGTGTGTTATGTTTTTTGGCAAAGAGGAAAAAGGAGAAAAGGAGGTAAAGGAGGCGATTAAGAAGTTCTATTTTTCTCAACCCGTACAAATGGTTTTTTCTCATTCTCTCTTTTTCTCTTTTATACTCTATGCAATTGTTTTAATGTTTCCTCTTTTCTTCTCCTTTTATCCTTTGACCTCTTTGCAATTGTTTTAATGTTTTCTCTTTTCTTCCCCTTTTCTTCCCCTTTTCTCCTTTGACCTCTTTGCGATTGTTCTAATGTTTCCTCTTTCCTCCTCCTTTTCTCCTTTGACCTCTTTGCAATTGTTTTAATGTTTCCTCTTTTCTTCTCCTTTTCTCCTTTGACCTCTTTGCTATTAATCTTTCATCATTTCCCGTCCGAAGTTATTATATACCCGATGTATTCCATCCTTCATCAATTCCACTTTAAAGTTTAGTATCATCCCGTGTTTTAAATTCAATAATGATAATTGTGTCCTTATTTGTTTAAAATATACCGTGGGTGAAGGATAAACAGATTTCAATTCAAGAATCAGTATGTCTTCCACTATCAAATCCAGCCTGTAAGCATTTTGAATATGTAGTTCATCGTAATCAATGGGCAGTAGTACCTGCCGCTCTGCTTTGTATCCAAGTTTAATCAGTTCATAATAAAGTATCTCTTCATAAACCTTTTCAAAACATCCCGGCCCAATCCTGCTGTGAATCTTAATGCATAAGTCAACAATAACTCCGGTAAGTTCGTTAACTGACATAAAATTTATTTTAAAAGTAAAATCTTTCTCAATACCCAATGTTTTTCAAACGGTATCCGCTTCTCTTTTCACTCTTTTCCCCTTTAACCTTTAGCCCTTCTCTCCTTTCCCTCTTTTTCTTCCTTAACCTCTTAGCTCTTTCCTCCTTTTCTCCTTTGACCTCTTAGCCCTTCTCTCCTTTCCCTCTTTTTTCTTCCTTAACCTCTTAGCTCTTTTTCCTCCTTTTCTCCTTTGACCTCTTAGCCTTCTCTCCTTTCCCTCTTTTTCTTCCTTAACTCTTAGCTCTTTTTCCTCCTTTTCTCCTTTGACCTCTTAGCCCTTCTCTCCTTTCCCTCTTTTTCTTCCTTAACCTCTTAGCTCTTTTTCCTCCTTTTCTCCTTTGACCTCTTAGCCCTTCTCTCCTTTCCCCCTTTTTCTTCCTTAACTCTTAGCTCTTTTTCCTCCTTTTCTCCTTTGACCTCTTAGCCCTTCTCTCTTTTCCTCCTTTTCTCCTTTAATCTCTTAGCCCTTCTCTCGCCACCATCGTCAATATCGTTGCCACTCCCGTCACTTCATCTTTTTCATCAAAAAATTCCACCAGCCATTTTACTATTCCCTTGTCAATATCATCTCCTCTTTTAAATTCTTCCGGTTTTTCAATCACCCTTTTATCGTTGGGTAATTTTTCCTTACAGGTAAAGCGGATATACACTTCGGCACCCGGATATACAGGTTTGGTAAACCGCAACTCATCAATGCCGTAATTTAACAACACAGGATTTTTTTCATAACCGCCCACAAACAAACCTGCGGCAATGCTCATTATAAAATAACCATGCGCCACCTGCTGTTCAAACATGGTTCCTGCAAAGTCGGTTGAGTTGATGTGAGCATAAAAATGATCGCCGCTTAAATCTGCAAAGCGATCAATGTCTTCTGAAGTGATGGTTCTTTTTTCTGTTATGATTTGATCGCCAATCCGCAACTCTTCAAAATATTTTTTAAATGGATGCTTGCCTGGATCTTTTCCTTTGGCATTTGGTTGAAATACTCCTGTGATTTCAGTAAGCGTTGTTGGCGAACCCTGCAATGCGGTACGCTGCAAATAATGTTTTACACCACGAATGCCGCCCATTTCCTCGCCGCCACCCGCCCGGCCCGGGCCGCCATGCACCAATAACGGTAACGGTGAGCCGTGACCGGTGCTTTCTTTGGCACATTCGTTATTCAATATCAAAATCCTTCCGTGATGTGTGGCTGCACCAATTACATAATTTCTTGCAGTGTGGTAATCAGCCGTTACAATTGTTGTAACTAAACTTCCTTTACCCAGCTTGCTCAGTGCAATGGCATCCTCGCTGTTTGTGTAAGGCATCAATACACTTACGGGGCCAAAGGCTTCAATATTATGCGGTTCGCCGGAAGTGTGCGGTGTTTGATTGAGTAACAACAGCGGCGAGATAAAGGCACCTTTTTCTGCATCGGCATCCAGGACCTCCACACTGTGTAAACTGCCATAAATAATTTGTGAAGAAGCCAGCAGTTTTTGTACCTGTTCTTTTACTTCATGGCGTTGTCCTATGCCGGCAAGGCTTCCCATTCTTACTTTTTCATTTAATGGATTTCCAATAACGGTTTGTACAAGCGCTTTACCCAATGCAATATGTACATCTTCCAGTTTGTTTTCAGGTACAAAAATCCTTCTGATACCTGTGCAGCGCTGGCCTGCTTTTAAAGTCATTTCCTTTCTTACTTCTTTAATAAAAATATCCCATTCAGGTTTATCGGGCGTTACATCATTGCCCAGCACAATACAATTTAAACTGTCGGCCTCCATGGTAAAAGGCGTGTTCTCCTTCAAAATATGCAGATTGCTTTTAAGCATTAATCCGGTAGATGCGCTGCCCGTAAAAGTAATAACATCCTGACTGCCTACATAATCCAGCAAATTGCCTGCGCTGCCGCAAATCAGTTGTATGCTTCCTTCGGGTAAAATTTTACTTGCAACAATTTCTCTAACTACCGCTTCGGTTAAATAACACGTTACTGTGGCAGGCTTTACAATACAGGGCATGCCCGCCAAAAGATTAACAGCAATTTTTTCCAGCATTCCCCATACAGGAAAATTAAATGCATTGATGTGAATGGCCACGCCTTCTTTGGGTGTAAGAATGTGCAGGCCCATAAAAGTACTGTGGCGGCTGAGGTTGTGGCTTTCGCCATCAATACAAAACACTTCATCCGGAAATTTTCTGCGAAGCGATGCATTGGCAAATAAATTTCCAATACCTCCTTCAATATCCACCCAGCTATCTGCCCTGGTGGCACCTGTCTGGTAAGAGATTTGGTAAAATTTTTCTAAATGATTTCTAAGATACAGCGCCAGCGCCTTCAGCATATTTCCCCGCTGATGAAATGTCATTTTTCGCAATGCAGGATTGCCAACAGTGCGTCCGTATTCCAGCGCTGCATTAAAATCAATTCCTTTGCTGGAGGCCGCAGCAATGGCTTCACCATTCACTGCATTGTATATTAATTGTCCATCTCCGTCACCGGTAATCCAGCGTCCGGTGATGTAGTTGCCGGTTTTGTTCATGAGTGCAATCGTTCGTTTGTAAAGGCAAAACTACTAACCTAAAGGGAATTTGATTTTGTAAGTTTGGAATATGTCTTATAACTCTAACGTAGAGAACTGCTTTTAAAACAATAGAACTTATACTTAAAAAGAGATAACCTATTTGATGACTAAAGCCTTAAAAGAAGATATAACTTACATTTAAACTTTTTCTTGATGAGTAATAAACTGGATTAAAAAAAGCAGTTTCTGTAATTGATAAGATTTAATTATTGAATCTTAATTCATTTAGACAGAGCCGCTATAATTTTTAATTTTAATTCTTCGGAATAATCATCTTCATAAATTATTGAAATGATTATTTCGTGTAATAATTCTTTATCAATTCTATTGTCCGCAATATCAACTGCAATATTCTCCATCCTCCGGATAAACTTAGAAATTAAGTTATCAAAGCCATTTAAGTAAAGAAAAAATGCGCCTAAAGCAATCGAAGACCTTTTATTGCCGTCTGTAAAAGCATGGTTTTTATTTATTGAGAAAACAAGATGGGTTATTTTATCCTCTATTTCAGGATAGTAAGTATCATTCTGTATGTGCTGTAAAGAACTGTGTATATTTCCTAATCCTTAATGCCTCCAAGCCCTCCGGAAATCTCAATAATTTTATCGTGTTCTTTAATGGCATACCCGGTCGAAAAATAAAGTAATTTCATTAATCTATCTTTTAAGCGTATAAAAACATCTTTGTTTTCTTCAAGGCGTTCTTCGAAAGTTTTACTTTTTTCACCAAGAAAACGGTCAAAGTCACTCAATGGAACACTGTTTAGATAGGCCCGTAATTTATCATGAAATATCTGCCTGAAACCATAATCTCTGGATGCCATTTTTATACAGGCATCTTCAATTAGTGGCTTATACAATGGGTGCTTTGAAAAAGAATCAAGCAATTCGCTCATTTCAGCGGGGCTTAGTTTTCTGCTTAGCAATTTTGATTTTTGCTCCATTTCATGAGCCAGTCCATTTTCAAAAGATGCAATTATCTTTAATACCTCCCCGTACATTGTATCCCTGGGGTTATCACTATCCTCCAGTTGAAGTATAAGTTTATACTCTTTAGCATCTTCATTAAAGATGGATTTATAAATTTTACCCGTGAAATATGCATACTTTGAATTATCCATATTTACATATTGGTTTAACGCATCCGTAAATTTCTTTCTGTAATGAGGTTCTTTTAATATGGCTGTAAAAAAATCCTCATCTCTTTGATTTATATATTTTGTTGACCCTCCCATCTTGTTGTTGATTGTGTCGATTACAATATCAAGCACTTTGCTTCTTAGATCCTTTGCCTTTTCACTTTCGGATAAAAGCATTCCAAGGTTCAATAATGCTCTAATATTAAAAACGCCCAATTGAGGAGCTTTTGATCCTTCTTCCAGAGTATGTCCAAATTGTGTCTTAAACTCTTTAAGTTTTTTTCCCTTTAACACCTCATAGCCATTGTGCTTTATTTCATCTTCAAACTGATTCAGGTATCTGCTAATCGTGGCTCTGTCTATCACGTAAAATTCAGTTACCTGCTGAATGGTAAACTTATACTCATTATCAAACAACATCCCCGTCATACCCAAATCGCTTTGAAGTTTTTCAATAGCATATCTGTTGTTCAATATGTTTTGCCTGTCTATATTAGATGTT
>JAYWIB010000405.1:0-2700 GCA_043789265.1 Chitinophagaceae bacterium | reverse complement strand
AAAGCATCGCAATGGTTACATAATGACTGAAACAATATTCGCAGGTAAAGAGGTAAAAAAATTTGCGTTGTATAAGTGTTTTACTGCTGTGGCATTTCCTTATGCAAAATTCACGTGGTTCTTTAAACACTTCTTCATGCGTTACCGTCCATGCAATACATGCTATTGGTATGGCCAGGCAAAAGAGGTAAATGATTTGTAACTGGATACTCATTTTTTATAGTTTATATTTTAAACTTTATCATTATGCATGCAAACCGGCTGCCAATTCTGTTTACTTCGTTAAATTATAATGGCCAAATTAAAATTGCAGCTAAACAATTAATATTTTTTTAAGTGCTTTGGTTGAATCAAAGCAATAACATTTATCTGAGGGCTTTGAAAATAAAAACTTGTATTGAGATAAGTAAAACGATGTAAGCGCCGTATAAAAATTGCTATGCAAATAATGAAATTGATACCGCAGCTTTATTTGCATACCTGGCTTACATCGTTCTGCTAAGGCATTAATTCTTTTTCTGCCTTTAACCTAAATATTATATTTGCAGCACATTCAACCAATAGTTATGCTTATCAGGAAAGACTGGACACTTGCAGAAATAAAAGAAATTTATTACAAGCCATTACTCGATTTAATTTTTGAAGGAGCCAGCGTACACCGGCAGAATAAGGCTTACAGCGAAGTGCAGATAAGCAGCCTGATATCTATTAAAACAGGGGGCTGTAAAGAAGACTGTGCATATTGTCCGCAAGCAGCCCGCTATCATACAGATATAGAAGTGGAACCACTGATGACAGTAGATAAAGTAAAAGCCAGGGCAGCAGTGGCCAAAGCCAATGGTGCATCCCGCCTGTGTATGGGGGCTGCGTGGAGAGAGGTAAGAGACAACCGAGATTTTGATCGTGTGCTGGAAATGGTAAGTGAAGTAAACGACATGGGCATGGAAGTATGCTGCACACTGGGCATGCTTAGTTACGAGCAGGCCACCAGGCTGAAAGAAGCGGGCTGCTTTGCATACAATCATAATATAGATACCAGCAGCGATAACTATAGTAACATTATTACTACCCGTACTTTCAACGACCGACTTAATACATTGAACAATGTTCGCAAAGCAAAATTAAGTGTATGCTGCGGCGGCATTGTAGGCCTGGGCGAAACGGATGATGACAGGGTGAAAATGCTCCATACTTTGTCAACAATGGAAGCGCATCCCGACTCTGTACCCATCAATGCGCTGGTGCCGGTGGAAGGCACGCCGCTGGAACACAACCAGCGCATTGGTATAGATGAAATGCTGCGGATGATTGCCACTGCAAGGATACTGATGCCAAAGAGTGTGGTGCGTTTATCTGCAGGCAGAAATGAAATGAGTGTGGCTGAGCAGGCGCTTTGTTTTATGGCTGGTGCCAATTCCATCTTTGCCGGAGAAAAATTATTAACCACACCCAATCCTGATTTTGATACAGATATGCAGATGTTTCAGATGCTGGGTCTTACACCACGCAAGGCTTTTAAGGATGTAAAAGAAACGGCTGCATTGTAATCAAGTAAACACTTCCTGTTGCACCATTCATCTGCCAATAAAAATTTCGACGGGTATCTTCAGCAAAAATTAGAAGAAAAAAAAACCATTGGCACTTTGCGTACACTGGTAACCGTTGGCAGCCAGGTTGATTTTAGTTCAAATGATTATTTGGGATTTGCAAAAAGCGGGTTACCAAGCCAGACAGAAAAAAACAATTTACCTTCCGGTGCCACCGGCTCCCGTTCCATTACCGGTAACTCTGTACTGGCAGAAAAAACCGAGCAATTGATTGCAGCATTTCATCAGAGGGAAGCAGCACTTATTTTCAATACAGGGTATATGGCCAATGCAGGCCTGTTCAGTTGCATAGCGGCCAAAGGCGATACTTTTATTTCCGACGAATACATACATGCCAGCATGATAGACGGCATGCGGCTGAGCCATGCTGCCCGCCTGCGTTTTAAACACAACGATGTTACTGACCTCGAAAAAAAACTGGCACTTGCCGCCGGCAAAAAAATAGTAGCGGTGGAAACACTTTACTCCATGGATGGAGATGAAGCACCGCTGCAGCAAATAGTGGTGCTGTGTAAGCAATACGATGCCATACTGATAGCCGATGAAGCACACGCCACGGGCTGCTATGGTGCCAATGGAGAAGGTCTGGTTGTACAGCATGGATTGCAAAATGAAGTATATGCCTGTGTACATACTTTTGGTAAAGCGCTTGGCCTGCATGGTGCTGCCGTTACAGGCAGTACCGTGCTGCGGAATTTTTTAATTAACCAGGCAAGATCTTTTATTTATACCACGGCATTGCCACCCCACCAATACCTGCAGTTACAAAAGGCTTATCAATTATTGCCATCAGCAAACAGGGCTGCACTGTTTGCATTGATTGATTATTTCAGGCAGTGTATAAAAAAAACAGAAGGCCTTCGTTTTATTGAAAGCTTCTCCCCTGTGCAGGGTATTGAAACAGGTGATAATTTTAAAGCCAAAGCGCTTGCCGAATATTTAATACAGCATGGATTTTTTGTAAGGGCTATCTTATCTCCCACCGTGCCTGCGGGTAAAGAACGCTTGCGGATTTGCCTGCATAGCTTTAATACCTGTAATGAAATAGACAGCCTGTTTGCTGCTATAAAAAATTTCCATTATTAAATCTGTT
>JAYWIB010000404.1:0-2704 GCA_043789265.1 Chitinophagaceae bacterium | reverse complement strand
ACAAATTAAGCTGCATTTTTTCTGCAGCACTGATATTTAGCAGTGCATTGGATTTTACTACATTTGGACTGATGTTAATCAACTCGAAACCAGTTTTCTTATTAAGCAATGCCACAACGCTGCTGTAGTTTACTTTGCCATCTGCATCAGTCATTTTGAGCCTGTAATAATTAAGGCCCGGTAACGGCTGCACATCGCTGTAGCTAAAGGGCTGGGCACAGCGTTCTGCAGTAGCACTTATCGTGTATTCATTGCTATAGGTTCTGCCGTCGGTACTTCTTTCAAGATTTAATAAAGCAGAGGGTGTATTCAGGCAATTTACTTTCCAGTTGATGGTGTGGGCAGATGCCTGCTTTACGCCACGGATGTATTCAATTATTACAGGTGCGGTACCTCCCGTAAAGCCCGTTTGAATACCCACTGCAAACGGAGAATATGAATTAAAACTTGCTGAATAAGGATATCCATTAAAAGCGCCAGCCCCGGCACTGGGTGTTTCTGTCCATGAGCCTCCAATATAATGCCCCACTACATCGGTACCCGTGCCGGAAGGCGGAGTGGCATTGGTGGCATCCGGCTGAAATTCTATGGAAGCCCCGGTGGTATTAAGTGATACAATATCCCATTCCCTGTTCCAAACCTTTGACGGATCAGCAACCGGATTTGTAAAAGTATTTTTTACCCTTACTGAAAAGGTATCAATCACTGCAGGGATTACTGCCACCGGGTCGTAGCTTACATCTGATATACCCACCGGAAGATTACCACCGGTAACGGGTATGTTTTTTACAGTTAATGAACCGTTACCATCTGTAACCACCCAGCCTGTACCGCCGCTGCCATTTACTGCACCACCATTGCCGCCTGCCGTAAGGTTAAAATTGCCCAGCAATATTTTGCCGCTGGTAAGCGTAACATTTTTAAGCACACCTACATCAGACCCTAAAACAACACCATTGCCGGCATTGTTTACAATTATATTTAGAGCGCCTGCATCGGCAAGAGCAGCGATGGACAAAGCCTGTGCGCCTGTACCCGAGGCACCTGCAGCCGAACCCTGAAACCTTAAGATATGAGTGGTGGAACTATTGCTGCCCAATTTTAAAGTGGAAGCAATGCTTACATTCTTTTCAAAATTCCAGATAGCCGTGCCGGATGAAGAACCTGCAGTGGAATTAAACATTTCCACCAGTGTATTGGCAGCACTTACAGTAAAATTTCCTTTGAACGTACATATCTGGTTGGTAGAATTATTTGAGGAAAAACGCATGGTGCGTCCATTGCTGTTGCTTATTATACAATCGCCCTGCACTGTGGCAACCGGGGTAAGACTTGAACTAAAAAAACCTGTATTACCGGCTCCACCCTGGTTAGGACAATCCCACACAAAATTGCCAATGGTATGAGATGCAGCTCCGCTCCATGATAAAGAAATGCCTCCATTGCTTTGAGCGCCTGTAATTTTTAAAGTGGAAAGCGGTGACCATGTAGCAGGAGCAATGCCGGGGCTGCCAGCGGAACGTGCAATTTCGTATATTGCGTTATCGCCAAACACTACTGCGCCGGCCCCCAGGCCGCCAAAGCCTGCACTGGCATTAAAAATTAATCCACCATCATAATAACTTCCTGATACCAGTTCGGTACCTGCCTTGTAACTGCCATTGATAGTAACTTTATCGTTTGAAAAAGAATTATCGAGGTATAACCTTGAATTACCGCCTGTTGTCAATAAGCTGCCGTTGATTACGCTTTGCCTGTGCAGTACAAAATCAACTCCATTGTTAACACTGGTAAGGCCACGCAGCCAGAAGGAACAATTGGCATCTACCGTTAATGCAGGTGCTGCCAGAATAGATGAAGAAGAACCTGATGTACCACCGAACCTTACTTTGGAAGATGCATCAAACTCCACTGCAGCGTTGTTGGTGATGGTAATAGAATTAACCCCGGGAATATCTATACTGATTACCACTACCGCTGAGGTATTAAACACCACATCGTCAGTAGTACCAGGATAATTGACAGGCGACCATGCGTTGGCATTTGTCCAGTCGTCTCCATTGCTGCCCACCCAGGTTTTTGTAACCTGGGCAAAAGATGTGAGTGCAATAAAAAGAGATAACATCAGGTAAATTTTTTTCATGTTTTTACAATTTTATTGATAAGCTTATTTAGTCTTGGTTTTTGGGGAATACAAAGTAACACAAAAAGTTAATACCGTTAACTAAAAACTTTTACTGATTTTATCCCCCGTTTACTGTTTGAAAATAAATCTGTTAAAAGGTAAAAAAAACTTCGTAAAACAAAAATCCCCCGGCAGTGCCAGGGGATAATACTAAGATAGCAATTTTTATATTAATGCTTGATGGCATCGGCAGCTTTCTTTCCTGCTTCTTTTGTGGCATCCACAGCTTTTTTACCTGCTTCTTTAGTGGCTTTTACAGCTTCTTTGCCAGTAGCTTTTACACTGTCTGCCGCAGCGCTTACAGCAGCTTTAGCACTGTCCACTACATTACTAATAACAGCAGCAGCAGAATCTGCAGTAGCTTTAGCCGAACTGTCAATTACGTTTACAGCAGAATCAACTTTGGTTTCAGTGGCGGTTTCAGCAGCATTGTTGCAGGATGTAATAACAGCAGCAACAGCAAGAATGGCAAGTAATTTTTTCATTTGTTGTTTTTTTGAAATGTTTATAAAATGGGCG
>JAYWIB010000403.1:0-2711 GCA_043789265.1 Chitinophagaceae bacterium | reverse complement strand
AACATTAGTTCTTATCATCAACTTTTATTAACTTTACTCAGCAGCGGTTCCGGGCAGACGGAATTCTATTTCCCAACCTGCACAAAGCCCTGTTCGTTGTAAGCAACCCTGTATGACACACCCTAATAATTTGAGGTAAGAAATACAGATAAATTCAACGAACATGAAAATATTAAAGCAATTTCACAGAGACCATAGCCCACCACTTTGTAACTTTAGCATATAATTTACAAAATTTTAAAAAAATATTATGAAATCCTTTCTTCTTGCTATAGCTATTTGCACAATTTCAATTTCGGCATTCGGACAACTTTCAAAAAAAACATGGCTTGTTGGTGGAAGTGGAAGCCTTTATTCTTACAATGAAGATTATGCCACGCCCAATGCAAATTTCACATCAAAATATATCAACATTGATTTGTCTGCATCAATCGGTTATTTTTTAGTAAACAAATTTGCATGTGGGCTTAGACCTACATTTTCTTCTTCAAAAGGGGAGAGTTCTGGAGGTGGGTCAACAAATAGCTACAGGTTAGCTATAGGTCCTTTTGCCAGATATTATTTTTTAAAAACTGACAAGGTCTTTAATATCCTTACTGACGTAAGCTATCAATTTGGCTTGTTACAACAATTAGGTGCATTGCATGAAAAGGGCAAGTATAATACTTTCTCCTTAATGGCTGGAACAGAAGTTTTCTTTAATAGCACAGCAGGGTTAGAAATATTAGTGGGTTACAAAAATCAAGTTACTACTATTGACAATTCCCCAAGTGCTTTCAGCAGTAATAAAAATGGATTTCAAGTATCAATCGGTTTTCAACTTCATTTAGAAAAAAATTAAACCATAAAAATTATGAAACACATATTTATTTTAACGGCGAGCATTTGCTTTACAATTGCAGCATACTGTCAAACAATTTCACCTTCACAAAGCAATGAATATTGTCCAAATGTTGAATATACATTTACTGCCACAATTACAAAACCATATTCAAGTATGATTGGTGTTGGAAGTTGTTATGTAACACAATTGCCAATACCACCTGTTGGTACAACATTTACTTTTAAAGGAAAATTTGGCGACGCTAACCAGAAGCAGACATTTAAAATCAATTATACTGATGGAACTTTCTTTGATTTTGATTACAAGAAAATCAAATCGCTATTTTACGGAACAACCTGCACACCAATCCAGCCAAGCGTTTCGCAAATAACTGCTGCACGTTGCCAAGTTGTAAACACAGCTATCAGTTTTAATAATGTTCAATGGAGCACAAGTTTTGAAAGCCCCATACTCTGCTTCGGGGCCGTTGCAAACTATGAGTATCAATTACCTGTTAATTGGAAGATTGGTACATTTACTTCTACAGGTAGCAACTGGTACGCAGGTGGAAACAGTGCAACTGTAACATCAGATTTGTCAACCGGCGATGGAGGCTTTATTACCATTAGACCAGCAAATACTGCCTGCGGAACAGGATTAACTAATGGGCAATCTCAAGCTGTATCAATACCTATTTCCCGCCCTGCGCCAACACTATCAATTACACCAAGTGGTAATCAGGCTTTTATTTGTTCGGGGCCTAAAAACTTTACTTTAAATGGTTTACCTGCTGGTGCTGTAATTACTTCATGGACTTCATCCGACCCATCACTTGCCACAGTACCTGGCGGAAGTACGAATGCCATTGTTGCCGTTACAAAAACAGGTGGGGATGGTGCGATTATCCTGACGGCAAACGTAACAGACTGCAATTACACTTATTCAGTACCCGTTACAATCAACTTAGGTACAAATGTGCCAGCTTATTACAATGTACAATCCAATTATTCGGTAACTTTCAACAACCAGTTTCAATACTATACCAATCCTCCACAAGCCATTGGTCAATCATACCTGCCGCTAAATAAAAACGTACAATTTACAACTTTCATCAACAATGCCTTTCTTACATCCCCAAGCTGGACCATCTCTGGTACATACGACTTGTTTTATCCAAGCAGCAACAATTTTGTTTTATACATGAGAACACCAAGTACAGGAGGCTATTACTCTCGTAATAGTGCTTCGGTAAGATTATTAGCAAGTAGTGGATGCGGAGTAGTAGATAAAACTTATGTTTTACAAGCAATAGTAAATAGTTTTTCATTTAGCATAGTCGCATCTCCTAATCCAGTAAATGGTAGCATTAAACTTAGCGTTACAAAAGTAGCCGACACTAACAACGCTTCTAACAAGCAAGGCGAACTTTCGGTTGTAAACACTAGTCTTTTAAGTAAAACCATATTTTACTTGTATGATATGAATACAAATGCCTTGGTGAAAAAATGGAATTATCAAGAGGCTGATGTCCTTACTTACAACCTTGATGTGCTTGGTATAAAACCTGGTTGGTATATACTTAAAATGGACAGATGTGATAAAACTTCAACAACAAAAATTTTAATTCAGTAGTACAATATTTGATTATATAATAGGCTGCTTCCTTTGGGTAGCAGCCTATTGTTTTGAGACAAAAAGGGTATGCTTACAACATTGCATTTTCGCAATACGGGCTGGACGTTGAAGCAATGTACATTTTATCGCTCACTATCATCAGTCCAGGCTTGACTCCTAATTCCGCAAGCAAAAAAAGGCCAAAAAGCTAAAACCCCCGTCACAAAAAAGTTTCAGGGGTTTAGCAGCGTTATTGATTATTCACTTGTCTAAG
>JAYWIB010000402.1:0-2723 GCA_043789265.1 Chitinophagaceae bacterium | reverse complement strand
GTATATACCGCAGCAGCCGGGTTTAAAAGAGTTTTCTGAAAAGGCGGGTAACATTATGTACATGCTGGAGCAGCGGCCCGATGAAAACTGGGAGACCTCAGCAAATTTTGCATTTTCTAAAAAAATAATTTCTACAGATAAGATGCTGGAGAAAGTAACTAAGGACAATGATAACATTGCCGATCAGCAGCTGTTCTTACGCTCCCGCCTGTTCGATTTTTTTATAGGCGACTGGGGAAGGCACGAAGACCAGTGGCGCTGGGCTGCGGTAGAGGAGGGCAACAAAACAATTTATAAACCCGTGCCGAGAGACAGGGACAATGCATTTACAAAATTTGACGGAGTGATGCCGGGGCTTTTTTCACCATCACAACTGCAAGGTTTTGAAAGCAACCTGAAAGATGTAAAAATATTTGCTTTTACCGGAAGAAACTTAGACAGGCGTTTTACTGCAGCACTATCCTTACCGCAATGGCAGCAAACAGCAGCAGACTTACAGCAGCGGCTAACCGATACCGTTATAGAGCAGGCTGTGGCAAAAATGCCTGAAGAAGTGTTGCCTTTGCTTAAAGAGGAATACCTCAGCAAATTAAAATCAAGAAGAGATTTTATTGCTGACTGGGCAACACAATATTACCAGTTTATTAATCACAAAGGTGTGGATATTACAGGGTCAGAAAAGAAAGAGTTTTTCCAGGTAAACAGGCTGAGCGCTGATGAAACGCAGGTATTTTTTTTTAAAATAAATAAACAAGATGAGGTAAAAAAAGACACCATCTTGTCCAGGATATTTTATAAAAACGAAACGAAAGAAATCAGGCTGTTTGGTTTAGGGGGTGATGACGTGTATGAATTTACAGGCAGCACAGGCGATGGTGTAAAGGTGCTGATAGTGGGCGCAGATGGCAAAGAAATTATCCAAAATAAAGTTGATGGTTCCAATGCAGGGAGCAATATTGTATTGTATGATGACAGCAATCATGAACTGACCGCAGGCAGCATTGGCACCACACATATACGGGATACCGTACCTTATAATTACAGATACAATTACTACCGCTACGAAAAAAGCGGTCTGCATCCTGAAATATTTTATAACAGGGATGACAGAATTTATGCCGGCCTTACTTATACTATTTTAAAACATAAATGGAATAAAGATCCATTCTGGCAGAAACACAGCTTTTCTATAAAATATTCTATTGATCAGGGTGGGTTTAGTCTTACTTATAAGGGCACTTCCAGAAAATTATTTGGTAACTGGAACAGCAATTTGCTGGTAAATTACGACCAGGTGCGCTGGCTTAATTTTTTTGGCCTGGGCAATAAAACCACCCTTGCAACACTGCAACGGGATTATTATAAATTCCGGTTTAAAAAACTAACCCTTGAGCCTTCTATAGAAAAGTTTTCTAACAGGCAGCGTATAAAATTCGGTGTTTTTCTTAACCAGTATATTCCGCTGCAGGATACACAGCGGTATCTTTTTAAAACCCGGCCTTATAATGATCAGTCGCATTTAATAACAAAATTTTTTACGGGTATTTCGGGCGAGTATATATATCAAAACCTGAATGACAGCATACTGCCTGTAAAGGGCTTTGCAATTATTGGCGCCAGCAGTTATACATATCCGCTTACAGATAAAAGCCAGGATGGATTTTTAAAGGCATCCGTTATCACTAATATTTATATTCCTGTTACAAAAAATATAAGCATTGCTGTAAAAGGAGGCGCAGCAGCCATTACAGGCGGCACGCCGGAACTGTACCAATACAACAATGTTGGAGGCACCAGAAGTATCCGGGGGTACCAGCGGGAACGATTTCAGGGAGAAAAAACCGTGTTCAGTCAAAACGAATTGCGCTGGATCAGCGATGTAAGGAGTTATTTATTTAACGGAAAAATTGGTGCCTTTGCTTTTTGGGATGCAGGCCGTGTATGGCTGAAAGGAGAGGAGGATGATACCTGGCATACTGGCTATGGCGGTGGTATACTTGTAAGTCCGTTTAATAAAATTACATTTTTTGTTTCCCGGGGTGTAAGTGATGAAGCTACTCTTACTCACCTGGGATTGGTGCGTTATTTTTAAGATGATTAGTTATTTTATCAATGAAAATTAAAAACATGTTTAAGTATTTTATCGTTGTTACAGTTTTACTGTCCATGATTGCTGCCGGATGTGGTAATAAAAAAAATGAAGAGACTGACGGCAACGGACAGCCTAAAGAAAAAAAGATTACCAGGCGTAATTACAGTATTACTCCTCAGAATTCCTACAGCAATTTTTTCTTCGACAGCAGTCTGATGGTTCCTTATTTTTCAACGGCGCAGGTGCCGGATTCTGTAAGCAGGCGCATAACAAGTTTTTATAACAACCGCAACTATCAGTTTGCATGGTTCTCTTCCAGCGGCCCCACGGAGCAGGCACGGGGCTTCTGGAATATGTATAAATATTACCTGAGTTACGAAAAGGAAAAAGTGATAAATGATGACAGTCTTGTAAAACTGATGGACCGCTACATTGCCGATGATGATGAAGACTGGTCGGGAAGGGAAAGCAAATTAATTCAGGTAGAATTAAAACTCACCCGCTATTTTATCAGCTTCTATTTATCCAATACCGAAAGGGGTTACATCAAACGCAAGGAGATGGAAAAATTTATTCCATACATAAAAAACGATCCGGTTACGCTTGCGGATTCTGTCATCAGTAAAAAACA
>JAYWIB010000401.1:0-2740 GCA_043789265.1 Chitinophagaceae bacterium | reverse complement strand
GCTTGGCCGTTTTTCAAGCGGCAGTCTTTCTTTATCAAGTACTTTTAAAGGCGGCGATAAATCAGGAGATAAAAATAAAAAGCAACAGCAGCAGCCCGGCAGGCCTGTAATGCTCGACCCAATAACGGGGCAGCCGGTTAATGATTATGAAGCAGAGTCTGCCTACATCAGAAACAACCCTGCGGAGTTTGTAGACTTCAGCATTCCGTGGTCGGTAAATTTTAGTTATTCACTGCGTTTTCAAAAAGCTTTTTTCCGGCCCACCAAAAGTTTTAAAACAAATTTTAATTCTGATTTAAATTTTAACGGCACACTTGGCCTTACACCAAAATGGCAATTGGCATTATCAGGCAATTACAATCTTACCACAAAAGAACTGGGGCTTGTTACCATGTCTGTATCACGGGAAATGCACTGCTGGCAAATGTCTATCAGTATTTCGCCGGTGGGCAGGCAGCGCTATTTCAATATTACCATCAGCCCCAAGTCGGCTTTGCTGAGAGATATTAAGGTAAACAGAACCAGGTACTTTTTTGATTTATAAACAGGCAGCCTACTGCGGTTTAAAATAAAAATCTACATCAGCCACTGCGGTGGCATTCAATTTTTCCAGGTCAAGTATAGTAGTATTGTCAGTTTCATTTCTATGATACATCGGAATAAATTTGGCGCCTGTTACAATTTCCTTTAGTGTGTATGAAGTACGGGCCACCACCGTATTACTGAACATGTCATCAAATGCTTTTACAAATACAAGTATCTCTCCTTTTGTATTCAAAAAATCATCTTTTGTAAATTTATAAAATGGACTTTCTTCGTTGATGGGGTGTACAATCGTCCAGCTAAGCGTAAGAGAGTTTACTTTATTATATTCCAGCTCCATCGGGAAAAACCGGTTTATCATTTTACCATTTTCTTCCACCATCATGCCTGCTGTTACTTTGGCTTCTGCATCTGTAAGCACATTGTTTTTAAATGGTGCCAGCCGCATCATAATGGCAATGCCCTGCTGAAAGGGTGCCAATACAGCCTGCTCACTAAAGCGCAGGTATGCTTTTGGTTTGCTGAACCGTCCATACAGTAAACCGGTGGCCAATGCAAAACTCAATAAACCAATCAATGCTTCTAAAGCGGCAACAGCACTGGTTAAAAAGCCGGTGGGGTTTACACGGCCATAGCCAACTGTGGTAAATGTTTGTGTGCTGAAGAAAAATGCTTCAACAAATTTTTCCATCTCAGTAGTGGCGTTCATACCACCGAGGTGCTGTACGCCAATGATGAAGTAAATCACGGCAAAAAATAAATTCATCAGCAGGTAAAATAAAAAAACAATCGCAAAAAATTTTACATTGCTCAACTGCAGCATGGTATGAAACCAGCTTGTTTGTTCAAAAAATCCCAGCCCTCTTTTTTCGATATTTGGCATGCCGTCTTTATTTACAAAGCGGCCGCCATAGTCAGATGTGTTGGTTCCAAAGCCGGTGTTGATTTCAGTTTTAGCTCTTGCATTAATGGATTTAATCAGTGCCATGCAGTTAATTGTTTTGTGTTTAAAGATACTGCAATGGAAAATGATGTATTGCAGTTTGTAAAATAAAATGAACAGAACAATGCAGGGAAAAATGGGCAAAACATAAATGATGTATACTGATGCTGATTTAATATTTTTGAAACCATGAAAGTTTTGTGGCTGGCAAGCTGGTATCCCAACCAGACAGATTTATTTACCGGTGATTTTATAGAAAGGCATGCACTGGCAGTGGCGCCGCATGTGCAGTGGCTGGCAGTAATAGCTGTGGTAAAAGATGTGTCAATGCATGCCGGCGAAGTAACCATTACGGAAGAAGTATCCGGCAACAGGATGGTTTACAAAGCCAGTTACGGTCCATCAGGGATGGGCGCTTTTGTGGAAAAATTGCTTTCACAAAAAAAATATCTTGCGCTGCAGCAAAAAATTTTTGATAAAATAAAAACTGCGCATGGCCTGCCGGATATATTGCATGTGCATGTGGCGATGAAGGCTGGTTTGTTTGCAAAAAAAATATGGAGCAGGTACCACATTCCTTATGTGGTTACCGAACACTGGACAGGGTATTATAAAAATTGTGTGCCCAATATTTACAGCAAGGGTAAATTATTTGTAAGGCTCAATAATAAAGTGCTGGCTGCTGCCCGAATGCTGCTGCCTGTAAGCAACGACCTGGGAAAAACAATTAATCAAAATTTTGTAAAAAAAGATTATCAGGTAATTCCGAATGTAGTGGATACAAAGTTGTTTTTTTATAAACCCGCTGTGGCGGAAATATTTCAATTTATACATCCTTCTTACATGAACTATCAAAAAAATCCGGAAGGAATATTGCGGGCATGTAAAATTGTAAAAGACAAAGGCCAACCTTTTAAAATGCAGATGGTGGGCAATGATGCGGAAGAACTGCACGCACAGGCAAGGCAGCTTGGCTTGCTGAACACGGAAGTTTTTTTTACACCCGCAGTGGCATACACACAGGTAGCAGCGCTGATGCAGCAGTCGCAGGCGCTCGTTCTCTTCAGCCGTTTTGAAAATCTTCCCTGCGTAATATTGGAGGCATTGTGCTGTGGCTTACCTGTAATCAGCAGCAGGGCAGGAGGTGTGGCTGAAGTGATACATGCTGACAATGGCATATTGGTTGAAAGCGAAAATGTACAGCAATTGTCCAATGCCATGCTGGAATTAATACAGCATTACAAAAATTATAAC
>JAYWIB010000400.1:0-9709 GCA_043789265.1 Chitinophagaceae bacterium | reverse complement strand
CGCAACAATAACAACCCCCGACTTCTCCTTCTCACCCCGTGTTGACCAAGTGGGTGTGGAAGAGAGAGCAAGCCGCTTTACCAAGCGAAGCATAAAGAACGAGACCAAGATAAATGGCCTCAAGCTGGCACTGAACATGATTGACCTTACCACGCTGGAAGGAAAGGATACGGATGGAAAAGTAAAACAGCTTTGCTACAAGGCACAGCACCTGCATGACGCCTATCCTGGTCTGCCAACAGTGGCGGCGGTATGTGTATATCCAAGCATGGTGAAGGTTGCCAAAAAAGCATTAGGCGATTCCGGTGTGAAAGTGGCTTCGGTGTCCACTGCCTTCCCAAGTGGCCAGGCACCAAGGGATGTAAAAATCCGTGACACCAAATTTGCAGTAAGCGAAGGCGCTGATGAAATTGACATGGTGATTTCAAGGGGCAAATTTCACATGGGTGAATACAATTTTGTGTATGATGAAATTGCTGCGGTGAAAGAAGCCTGCGGCGATGCAAGGCTAAAAGTAATTTTAGAAACCGGTGAATTAGTTACTTATGATAAAGTGCGGAGGGCAAGTGATATCGCCATGTATGCCGGAGCAGATTTTATCAAAACATCCACCGGAAAAATTTCTCCTGCGGCAACCATGCCTGTTACATTGGTAATGCTGGAAGCCATCCGTGATTTTTATTACAAGACTGGAAAGAGGATTGCGATGAAACCAGCAGGCGGCATTTCCAAAGCAAAACTTGCCCTGCACTATTTAGTAATGCTGAATGAAGTACTTGGTGAAGAATGGATGAACAATGAATGGTTCCGCTTCGGCGCCAGTAGTTTGGCAAATGATATATTGATGCAGTTGATGAAACAGAAGACGGGGGTGTATCAAAGTGCAGATTATTTTAGTTTGGATTAACCCCCTCCGCCCCCTAAAGGGGAACCAAAGCAAGAGTTCAAAATTTAAAAGCTCTTGCTGATAAGTAAAGTTCTTTTTTAGAGAATACTTAAAGCCCTGAAAGGGCGACATCTCATAACGATGGGCACAGCCCGTCGAATAAAAAACAGACAATGGCAAAAGCAACAAAAAACAACACGATAAAACTAAAGTTCGATTCCTCCAGGAATTTAGCACCGGCACCGGAAAGCAAGAGCGCTGCTAAAATCAATGAACGCTACGAACTCTTCATCAATGGTGAATTTCAAAAACCATTGAGCAAAAAATATTTTGCCACCATCAATCCTGCAACGGAAGAAAAATTATCTGAAGTGGCAGAGGCAAACAATGCCGATGTGAACAAGGCAGTGGAAGCCGCAAGGAATGCGTATGAAAAATACTGGAAGAAAACTTCGCCAAAAGAAAGGGCAAAATATATTTACCGCATTGCAAGAATGGTGCAGGAAAGGGCAAGGGAGTTAGCCATCATCGAAACATTAGATGGCGGCAAACCCATCCGTGAAAGCCGTGACTTTGATGTGCCAACTGCAGCCAATCATTTCTTTTATTATGCCGGCTGGGCAGACAAATTGGAATATGCATTCCCTAACAGGAAGGCTGAGCCGCTTGGTGTGGCCGGACAAATCATTCCATGGAATTTTCCCCTATTAATGGCTGCATGGAAAATTGCCCCGGCATTGGCAACAGGGAATACTGTTGTTCTAAAACCAGCAGAAGCAACTCCACTCACCGCATTAAAACTTGCTGAAATTATTCAGGAAGCAGATTTGCCTCCCGGTGTTGTAAATATTATTACTGGCGCAGGTGAAACTGGTGCTGCTATTGTTAATCACCCCGACATAAATAAAATTGCATTCACTGGTTCTACTAATGTTGGCAAGATTATTCAGAAAGCCATTGCAGGTACCAATAAAAAAGCAACCTTAGAATTAGGTGGCAAAGCTGCTAACATCATTTTTGATGATGCGCCGCTTGACCAGGCTGTGGAAGGTGTTATCAATGGTATCTTCTTTAACCAGGGGCATGTTTGTTGTGCTGGTTCAAGATTATATGTGCAGGAATCTGTTGCCAAAATTGTTATTCAGAAATTAAAAGACAGGATGGAGAGTTTAATTGTTGGCGACCCGATGGATAAGAACACAGACATTGGAGCCATCAATTCAAAAGAGCAATTAAACATCATCAATAAATATCTCGCCATTGGGCAAAAAGAAGGTGCAGAAATGTACCAGAGCAGGTGTGCATTGCCAAAAAAAGGATTTTTCTGCAGGCCAACAATCTTCACCAATGTTGCACAAAGCAACCGCATTGCACAGGAAGAAATTTTTGGGCCGGTACTTACGATTCAAACATTCCGTACAGAAGATGAAGTATTGGAAAAAGCAAACAACACACCGTTTGGGCTAAGCGCTGGCGTATGGACTGATAAAGGTTCTAAAATTTTCAACATGACAACTAAATTAAGAGCAGGTGTTGTTTGGGCAAACACTTACAACAAGTTCGACCCAACATCTCCTTTCGGTGGTTATAAAGAAAGTGGTTATGGAAGAGAAGGTGGGTTGCATGGGTTGGCGGCTTATATAAATCTGGTTTAAGGTTTAGAGTTTAAAGTTTAAGGTTCATTATACTTTGAGCAACATTTTTCTTATTAACCAGCTAAAAGATTTTAGACGCAACAACTTTAAACAATTAAACTTTAAACTCAACACTATGGCTACAATAAAATCATTTGAGGATATTGAAAGCTGGAAAAAGGCAAGAGAAGTTTGCAAAATATTAGGTCAGTTAATTGACGAAGGAAGCTTTAAAAGAAGCTACAGATTGATTAACCAGGTGGAAGGCTCGTCTGGTTCAATAATGGATAATATTGCCGAAGGATTTGAAAGAGGGACAAGAGCAGTGTTTATACAGTTTCTTGGATATTCAAAAGGTTCTTGTGGAGAATTAAGGTCACAGTTATACAGGGCTTTCGACAGAAATTTTATTTCACAAAAAGAGTTTGACGATTTGAAAATATTAGTATTACAAATAAGTGGCTTAATTCAAAATTTTATTAGTTATCTACAAAACTGTAAAGTGGCAGGTGTAAGGAAAAAGGTTACAGTAAAACAACCTTAAACTTTAAACCTTAAACCTTAAACTTTAAACTTATCATCATGGAAAAAACAGTAACAAAAAAAGCAACAGCCAAATTCAGCACAAACGGAAACGGCGTGCATGCAGAAACGGAAAAAAGGCTGGAAGTTTTAAAGACTTACAAAATCTACGTCGGCGGGCAGTTCCCAAGAACGGAATCCGGCAGGTACTATATCGCTACTAACGGCAAAGGAGACACGCTGGCAAATATGTGTCTGTGTTCAAGAAAAGATTTTCGTGATGCTGTGGGAAGTGCAAGAAGTGCCTTTGGCGGATGGAGTGCAAGAGCAGCATTTAACCGTGGACAAATATTGTATCGCATTGCTGAAATGCTGGAAGGAAGAAAAGCACAGTTCATTGATGAATTAATAAAACAGGATTCAACACCGGCGCAAGCAGAAGCAGAAGTAAATCTGGCAATAGACCGGTTGATTTATTACAGCGGCTGGTGCGATAAATTTCAGCAGGTATTTAGTTCTGTAAATCCTGTGGCATCTTCGCATTTTAATTTCTCAACGCCTGAACCAACGGGAGTAGTTGCAGCAATTGTTCCGCAGAATAATGCATTGATTGGGCTGGTTTCTGTTATTGCACCCATTATCGCAGGCGGAAATACTTGTGTGGTTTTAGCTTCTTCTACTAAACCATTGTGTGCAGTTACGTTTGGTGAAGTATTGAACAGTTCTGATTTGCCCGGTGGTGTTGTAAATATTCTTACGGGAAAAGTAAGTGAACTGCTTCCCTTCTTTGCAGACCACATGGATGTAAATGCCACTGTGTATTGCGAAAGCGATGAAGCCAGCCAAAAACTCATCAAGGAAAAATCTGCGTTGAATGTGAAGCGTATTTTAATCTATGATAAAATTGACTGGATGAGCGACAAAGCAGAATCACCATACTTCATCATGGACTTGCAGGAAATTAAAACCACCTGGCACCCGATTGAAAATATTGGCGGAGCAAAAGCAGGGTATTAAAAAATTATATGATGGCAGCATCAGCTTATAACAAAAAAAAAATCTTAGCACACACTTAATTCTTAAACAGTATTCTGCATAAACATTACACTACACCGGCGAGTTCTAAACTTCGCTTACTGATTTTCTTATAATCCACATCTTCAATAATTCCATCCGGGCATACAATCAATGACGTGCCTGCCCGTTTCCACCATTCACTTGCAGCCATTTTTTCTGCGTGAATAATTCCAATAAGCCAGCTATGCTTAAATTCATTGTGCCATTCTTCTATCCACTCAAAATCATTCTTTTTTATTTTGCTGATATCATCTACACTTACAAAAATTTTTAAATAAAAATCGTTGGTAAATGCTGGAGCTGTCTGATGAAATATTTTTTTGTACTCATATTTATAATTATAACGCAGTGACGAAATATCGCTTAACACTGCAGATGCAGTTGGATAGGCGCCTGCTCCTTTTCCTTTAAAAAAATGTTTATCCGCAAAACTGCTTTCCATTACTACAGCATTAAATTCGTTCTGCACGTTATACAAATCATCTGATTCATTTACAAATTGCGGCAATACAAATGCCGCCAGTTTTCCATTCTTTAATTTTTGTGCATTGGCCACCAGCTTTATTTGAAGCTTTTTTTCTTTCGCAACCTGTGCATCTTTCAAAGAAATATTTTCAATGCCATTAAAAATAACATCAGCCTGTTTTACAATTGTTCCAAATGAATGAGCCAGCAGGATGCACAATTTATTGACTGCATCAAACCCTGCGGTATCCAGGGAGGGATTGCTTTCTGCAAAACCAGCCTGCTTTGCCTGCAGCAAAGCTTTGTCAAAATCAAGCCTGTCACTGTACATTTTGGTAAGAATAAAATTGGTACTGCCATTAACGATGCCACGCAGTGAGTGCAGTAAATTATTATCATAATATTCCTCCAGGTTTCGGATGATGGGGATGCCAGCACAGCAGGCAGCCTCATACAAAAAAGGCACGTTGTATTTTTGCTGCAATGCAAGCAGTTCTTCAAAGTGTGCAGCAATCATTTTTTTATTGGCGCTTACCACAGCCTTCCCTTTTTCCAATGCGCTTTTTACAATTTTAAATGCCGCATGTGCATCATCAATCAATTCTACAATTACATCAATGCTTTCATCATCCAGTAATAATCCGGCATCATCCGTAAAATTTTCAGCACCAATGCTTCTTTTATTGTGGATATTTTTTATGCAAATTTTTTTAATAGTGGATTGCAGCAGCGGCGTTTGCCGGAGCACGTCATACAAGCCTTTGCCCACCACACCAAAACCAAACAGACCTATGTGTAAATGTTTACCCATTTAAGTATTTTTTAAACTATTTAAATTTCACTACCAGTAAAGCAGGTATATTGAAGAGGAATTTTATTAAGGCGCCAGTCAGCTATCCATGCAGAGCCTGATGCTTACGTAAAAATAAAAACCCATCCGTAAATCAGATGGGTTGCAAATATGGTGCAAGATATTAATGAGCTTAAATCCACTTATTCGTCCCGTCATGATTGACGGGATGGAATTGGCACCTTATCCGGGCAAAATCGGGATAGGTTGTCAAGGCTTCATCGGGCCATTACCCTCTGCCTGTTTTGATAAGTGATGGTAAAAGAACTGGCGCAAAGCTTAGGGCTGTTTTTTAATTTCCCAAAAAATAAAAATAGAATGGCGCAGCAACCTTACTGCTGCAGTGGTGGCTGCAACACTTCTTCTCAAAATAAAATGTTCTTACCGATAAATCTTTTCATTATTTCTATCTTGTAAGCCCAATAACAAATAACAATTATTCATGTATCCCATTCACCAAATACTGCAGCAATATTTCGGCTACCAGCAGTTTCGTTTTAATCAGCAGGATATTATTGAAAACGTACTGGCAAAAAAAGACACTGTGGTGCTGATGCCTACAGGAGGCGGCAAATCGCTGTGCTACCAGGTACCTGCACTGGCGCTGGAAGGTGTGGCGGTGGTGGTATCTCCCTTAATTGCGCTGATGAAAGACCAGGTAGATGCACTCAGGCTGAGCGGCATCAATGCAGCATTTTTAAATTCTACCCAAAGCAGTTTTGAGCAGGCCGCCATTGCACAGCAGATAAAAGACAATAAACTGAAACTGCTGTATGTAGCACCCGAACGATTGCTGGGTGCAAACGGCATGTTTGGTTTTCTAAAACAGGTAAACGTATCGCTGTTTGCCATTGATGAAGCACACTGCATCAGCCATTGGGGTCATGATTTTAGGCCGGAGTATGTAGCACTGGGCCAGCTAAAAACTGCATTTCCTTCCATACCCGTAATCGCATTAACTGCAACAGCCGACAAGCTTACAAAAAAAGATATTATTGAAAAACTGGTGTTGACAGATTACACTGTTTTTGAAAACTCTTTTAACCGGCCCAACATTGGTTATTTTATTAAACCAAAAAGAAATTATTTAGAGGAGCTGACGGATTATCTGCTAAAGCATAAAGAAGACAGTGGAATTATTTACTGCCTTAGCCGCAACAGCACCGACCTGCTGGCTGAAAAGCTGCAGGAAAAAGGCTTTGCAGCCGAAGCCTATCATGCAGGGCTGGAAAAAAATGTACGGGAAAAAAGGCAGGAAAAATTTTTACGTGACGAAATAAAAATTATTGTTGCCACCATTGCTTTTGGAATGGGCATCAATAAAAGCAATGTACGTTTTGTAATACATACTGACTTGCCAAAAAATATAGAAGGCTATTACCAGGAAACCGGAAGGGCAGGAAGAGACGGGCTGGAAAGTGAAGCCATTTTGTTTTACAGCAATGCGGATGTATTTAAGTTAAAAAGTTTTGCACGGGTAGAAGGCAATGAGGAGCAGAGCAAAATAATGCTGAAGAAACTCGATAAGATGGCGGAGTTGTGTGAAACAAATATCTGCAGGCGAAAATATTTACTCAACTACTTTGATGAAGCTGCGCCAGCCTGGTGCGGCAATTGTGATACCTGCCTGAGTGAAAGGGAAAAAGCAGATCAAACCATTGAAGCACAAAAAGTATTGAGCGCCGTAAGCCGGCTGAGTCAGCGCTTTGGAATTAAATATGTTGTTGATTTTTTAAGAGGCAGCAATACTTCAAAACCAGAACATCAATCTATAAAAACGTATGGTATTGGTAAAGACATACCTACCGATCAATGGCGTAAGATTATAAAAGAATTACTCCAGCTAAAATACCTGCACCAAAGTGATGGAGAATATCCGGTACTGCAACTGAATGAAAACAGCCATGCCATATTAAAGGGCCAACTGAAAGTGATGCTTACCAAATCAATTGTAACTGCTAAAGCTGCTGTACAAAAATACACGCCTGCACAAACAATGGAGCAGGGTTTATTTACCACATTAAAAGCCATTCGTCATGACCTGGCGAGGGAAGACAATGTAGCAGCCTTTCAAATATTTTCGGACGCCACTCTTGCAGAGATAGCCACCTACCTGCCCCTGAATAAACAAGACCTGGTAAAGATTTCAGGCTTTGGAGAAATAAAACTGGTAAGGTATGGCGATGCTTTTTTAGATGCTGTAATTGACTACTGCGTATCAAATAACTTAACGGGGAAAATACATTTGAAAGCGCCAAAAAAACAAAACAATACTCCCGGTTCCGATAAAACCACTGATACAAAAATGGCAAGCCTTCAGTTGTTCCGGTTGGGGAAATCTGTTGCTGAAATTGCTGCAGACCGAAACTTATCTTCAGGCACCATAGAGCAGCACCTGGCGCATTTTGTATTTACAGGCGAAGTAAAAATAAATGAACTGGTGGCCGGCAACAAAATTGAACCAATCACTAAAGCCATAGAAGCATGCGGAAATAACTGGGCATTGGCACCTGTAAAAAAATTGTTGGGTGATGAATTTTCTTATGGTGAAATAGGTGCCGTAATGAATTACATACGCCGCATGAAGGAAGCATAATCGTATGATTACAATTTATCAACCTGATTTTTTCGAACATTACTTTGCAGCGCTATTTCTTTTACTGAAAGATTGTATTATTTTACTCTTTCAAATTCTTTTGCAATGCATCTTATTTTTTTGCTGCTGTTGTTTTTACTGCTGTGTGGGTTCATTTATTTTTTCATCATTAAACCTTTTTTTATGTCAGCATCTGTTATAAGTCAATATCACTTTAGGGTAGACTGGGGCGGCACACGTACAGGCTTTATGGAAGTATCAGGCCTGGATATAGAAATACAGGCCGTGCAATTCAGGGAAGGATCAAGCCCTGACGACAGTTTCAGAAAAATTCCAGGCCTCCGTAAATTTTCTGATATTACATTAAAGAGAGTAATTGTAAAAGGAGACAATGATTTTTTTGAGTGGATCAATACAAAAATAACCGGCAATATCGAAAGAAGAGATGTCATCATATCACTGTTAAATGAAGAACACAATCCGGTGGTGGTATGGAAAATCAGGCATGCCTTTCCTGTGCATTATTATGGGCCGGTACTTATGTCGGCCGATGGTGGGCCTGCGGTGGAAACACTCGTACTCACTCACGAAGGCATAACCGTTGAAAATATTTAAGCTGCTTTTTTTGGGAAAAAATTATAAACGTACTGTTTTTACTTCATCTCTTCAAACACGCCTGTCTGTTTATTTTTTCGAACATTGTCCCAGTTAAAATAACGGCCGTTCATTGCTACATATACACCCGGTGGCAGTGTTTGTGCAAAGGCAAGAGAACTGCCCAGATTGAATAAGCCATCAGAGCTGCCAAACTTAATCGGAATCATGGCGCCGGTAAGAATAATTGTTTTATCAGAATTTTTTTTTGCCAGCAGTTTTGCGGTATCTGCCATTGTATCGGTACCATGAGTAATTACAATTTGTGTTTCATCACAACTGTTACATTGGTACGCTATTAGTTCCCTGTCTTCATCGGTCATTTCCAGGCTGTCAACCATCATCAGCGTTCTTATTTCCACTGCTACCCTGCTGCGGCCCATGTCAAGCAAGTCTGAAAGATGAGTATCCTTAAAATAAAGTTCACCATTCAGTTCGTTGTATTCTTTATCAAATGTGCCGCCTGTAATAAAAATCCGGATTGCCATGACTGAAATTTGAAAGTGAAGATAATTTAAAAATAACATTGAAATAATTTTGCCATCAGCAGTTGACGGCAAATGTAGCATCCCAGTTTTACGCCGAAGCGTATACAAATTTCCACACCAGTTATTTTCAAAAAACAACGGATTAACACCCGCTACTTGTCACAATTTATTTATACACATAATTGCTAACTAATTTATTGATAAACAAATGATTTTTTAAAACACAACTGGCGCCTTCTTATAAATAAACTTTCTGGCACAAAATTGTATCCCTTATAATAAACGATGTTGTATGGAAAAATCCATTGTCTCCCCCCTTTACACAAGGCTATTATCTTTTGGACGTAATCTTACACACGTACCTGCATACCTTGCTGAAGCGTATAGCGACGGTAAAAGAGAAATTGCAGATGGCCTGTTACATTTCAAAGAAGAGTTTTCTCACTACAAAGAGAGCCGTGACAAGTATACAAACCTTCTCTTGTTACCCGTTAATAATTTTTTAAAAGACTTTACACAAATTGATAAAGAATTTCT
>JAYWIB010000399.1:0-2746 GCA_043789265.1 Chitinophagaceae bacterium | reverse complement strand
ACACACTTGGTTTTATGATTGTTCATACAGGCAAGCTGTTGTTAAGAGCCATCAATATAACATTCGCCGGAGTTACCAGCGAAATAACTTTTGAGCAGATGGGTGTGCTTTATTATATATCAAGGCATACAGGTAAGGAATTGATACAGCAGGACATTGCAGAAATTATGGATAAAACAAAATCTGCGATATTAAGATCAATTGATATTCTGGAAGAAAAAGGTTTCGTAAAAAGACTTTCGGTACCGGGAGACAGGCGTAAAAATGTAATTGAACTAACCGCCGCTGGTAAAGCGGTAATAGATGAAATGCACCAAAAGTTTTTGGGGCAGGATGTGTTGCTGAAAGAAGGCATCAGCGAAGAAGAAATAACTACCTGCATGTGTGTGTTATCTAAAATACAACGCAAGTGCAGTGCAGGCACCCATAAAAGAATTCTGGCCGAAAGTTAAGTTATTCACCAAATGGTAGAAACATTTAATTACAATTTGTTAACTTTCAATTATTTTAAAATATTTTTTAGAGAAATTAAAACAATGCTATGAGTAATAAAGCCCTGGTTAAAAAAGTGCAAGCTTTTAAAACAGTTGATAAGTTAAAGGCAGCGGGTATTTACCCCTTCTTCAGGCCTTTACAGTCTGATCAGGATACTGAAGTGATAATTGGTGACAAACGAATCCTTATGTTTGGATCCAACAGTTACCTGGGTTTAACCAATCATCCCAAAGTAAAAGAAGCTGCAAAAAAAGCCATTGATAAATACGGCAGCGGTTGTGCCGGTTCCAGGTTTTTAAATGGCACGCTTGATTTGCACCTGCAGTTAGAGCAGGCCCTTGCCGATTTTGTGGGCAAAGAAGCTGCGCTCGTTTTCAGTACAGGTTACCAGGTTAATCTTGGTGTGCTTTCAGCTTTGGCTGGCCGCAGTGATTATCTTTTTTTAGACGAACTCAATCATGCATGTATTATTGATGGCGCCAGGTTGTCGTTTTCTAAATTATACAAGTATGGCCATTCGGATATGGTGCACCTAGAAAAACTGCTGGCCGCAGTGCCATACGATGCCTTTAAATTAATAGCCACCGATGGCGTGTTTAGTATGGAAGGCGATATTGCCCGCCTGGTAGACATTACCAATCTTGCTAAAAAATACAATGCCACTGTGTTTGTAGATGATGCACACTCACTTGGTGTGTTTGGTGCAGGAGGGCAGGGTACTGCTGCACATTTTAACATTACTGATGATGTAGATTTAATAATGGGAACATTCAGTAAGTCGCTTGCTTCTATTGGTGGTTTTATTGCCGCAGATAAAATAGTAATTGAATATCTTAAGCATCATGCACGTTCATTAATGTTCAGTGCAAGCATATCGCCTGCGGCGGCTGCCAGTGCATTGGGTGCATTAAATGTTTTGAAGAGTGAACCGGAGCGTTTGGAAAAGTTATGGCAGAATACAAATTATGCACTGGATGCCTTTAGGGAAGGGGGCTTTGATATTGGCCCCACAGAATCTCCCATCATTCCCATATTTGTCAGGGACAATGAAAAGACATTCCGCATGGCAAAAATGCTGATGGACGAAGGTGTTTTTGTAAATCCTGTGGTATCTCCCGCAGTAAGCAGCGAATCATCTATGATACGTTTTTCGTTAATGGCTACACATTCATTTGAGCAGATAGATTTTGCTGTAGAAAAAATTAAAAAGGTTGCCGAAATTTTGCAGGTGCCTCAGTTTAATACGGTTAAAGCATGATCCAGGTAAGGCCCGTAGTTTCTAAAAAAGAGCTGGCTGCATTTATTGATTTTCCCCACGAATTATTTAAGGGTGATAAAAATTATGTGCCTGAGCTCCACATTGCACAGCGTGATTTATTATCTCCGGGCAAACATCCCTTTCACGATAATGCACAGGTGCAGCTTTACCTGGCTTACGATAACAATTTGCTTAAAGGCAGAATTGCCGCAATCATCAATGGCAATCACAATGCTTTTAAAAACAGCAACGATGGATTTTTTGGTTTTTTTGATGTGGTAAATGATGAAGCTGTGGCAAGAGGTTTACTTACGGCTGCTGAGCAATGGCTGAAAAATAAAGCTGTCATAAATATCACCGGTCCGGTAAATCCTTCTACCAACGAGCCTTGTGGCTTATTGATTGAGGGCTTTGATAAACCGGCTGTGGCAATGATGACTTATAATAAACCTTATTATGCAGATTTATTAAAAGTATTGGGCTACACAAAAAAAGTAGATTTACTGGCTTATTACCTGCCTACCACCACAGTGGAAAAAAGGACGGTTGATTTGAAAGATGCCATTTTAAAAAGATTAAAAGCAAGAGGCATCAGCATTCGCAAAATCAACATGAAAGATTTTAAAAATGATGTGGACAAAGTATTGGGTGTGTACAATGAAGCCTGGAAAGAAAACACCGGCTTTGTTCCTATGACGGATAAAGAGTTCCGGTACCTGGCCAAAGATTTAAAAATGGTACTGGATAAAGATTTTTGTTTGCTGGCAGAAATTGAGGGCAAAGTAATAGGTTTTGCACTTGCCATTCCGGATATCAACCAGGTGCTTATAAAAATAAGAAGAGGAAGATTATTTCCCGCCGGAATTTTTAAATTATTACTTGGCTTAAAAAAAATTGATATGGTAAGGGTGCTGGCACTTGGCGTAACACCACCTTACCGCAAAGCTGGTATTGAAGCCTGTTTTTATGCCGAGATAATAGAAACAGCCATAG
>JAYWIB010000398.1:0-2748 GCA_043789265.1 Chitinophagaceae bacterium | reverse complement strand
CCTTACCCTGCAGGCAGCATTCTGGGTTTGTTTATTAATACCAATCATATCAAAATCACAGAATTGCTCTACACTTACCGCCACTGCCATAGGTTATGAATCCCGCTGTGCGGCCACTGGTTCAATAAAAATATTTGCATCCGGAGGCAGCGGGTCTTACAAATACAAAGTGACCGGTACATTTAATTCAAATTTTACTTCCACCGATTCTATTACCGGACTACCTCCCGGCACCTATAACGTGATTGTAAACGACATAAATACAAGCTGCGAATTTCAACTGGACAATGTGGATGTAGCTGGCAGCTATCAGGATCCCAGATTTACGTTAATAAACATGGATGTGAGCTGCGATAATGGCAATAACGGAACCATTACGGTAACAGGTCAGCAATATGGCCGTCCTCCGTTTGCCTATTCCATTGTGGCGCCTTCTGCTATGGGTATTGGCACTAACAATACTACAGGTGTGTTCAATAATCTTAAAGCAGGCGATTACAGTATACGCATGACCGATTCCTGTGGTGGTATACAAACCAGACAAATAACAGTGGATAATTATACCTGGTTAATAGATTCGTATGTGTTTACAAAAACCTCCTGCGGGGAGGCCAATGGGTTTATAAAAGTAATAGACAGCCGGGGGAATATCAGCACCATAGGCGGCATACCGGGCTTTATGTATGGTGTGGTGCGGTTGGCAGGCGATACCATCTGGTCTTCCAGCCCCAACTTTGTTTTTGATCCACTGGGTGCTGTTTCGCTTGACCTTGTTGCTAAAGATCAATGTAACAAAATTAAAAAGGCTTTTACCACCATTAGTTTTATCCCATCGGTGGGTGCCACTATTAAAACCAACAATAATACCTGTAGTACGTTTACTGCAGCAGTTACTAAAATCAAAAATTTTTTTGATGCGGAATTTTGCCTGTATGATACCAATAATATTTTAGTTGCCTGCAACAGTACGGGTGTTTTTACCGGGTTAGCGTATGGCAGTTATTGTATTGCCGCACATGACTCCTGCAGCGATACCACCATCACCCGTTGCTTTACGGAGACTCCGCCCGTAATTTCTGTTAGCAATAATGTAAATATCAGCGATCGCAACTGTAATTTTTTTACTGCCACCATCACAGGAAAAACAGGACTGACCAATGCAGATTATTGTTTGTACGACAGCAGCAATATACTGCTGGACTGTAACAGAAGCGGCATTTTTGACAGCCTTGCTTATGGCAGCTATTGCATACAAATAAAAGATGGATGTGTGGATACCACACTTACCAGGTGCTTTACCGTATTGAAGCCACGGCCAAGAATACCCGATGTAATTGAGCCTGCTTATACCACCTGCGATAAATTTGGAATCATAATAGGCGGAGACAGTTTATACAATCCACGCTTTTGCCTGCTCGACAGCAATGGAATAGAAATAATTTGTAACAACACAGGTATTTTCGACAGCCTTTCGTTTGGCGACTATTGCATAAGCATATATGATTCCTGCTACGATACTACTATAGTAAGATGCCTGTCGGTGCTTACCAGTTATATTACAAACGATATCAGTTTTAATATAGACAATAAAGCCTGTTCCACTTTTACAGTTACGGCTGTAAGTACCAATATCATTGGCGGGCAATATTGCCTGTATACTGCAGCCGACAGTTTGATTGCCTGCAATACATCCGGCGTTTTTGACAGTGTGCTGTACGGCGCTTATTGTGTAAAAACAACTGTTACCTGTCCGGATACATCCTTTGTAAATTGTTTTAGCGTAACGCCGCCCGAACCTTCGGTAGGTGCAACGGTGGGTATCAGTAACCGAACCTGCAATTTTTTTAAAGCGAGTATTACAGGAAACAAAAACCTGAGCGATCCTCAATATTGTTTGTTTGACAGCAGCAATGCACAAATTGCCTGTAACACTACGGGCGTGTTTGACAGCCTTGCTTACGGCAGTTATTGTATTAAAATCGTAAACAGTTGTTACGACAGTACCATTGTACGCTGTTTCGCTGCTTTGCCGGTTCCGCTAAGTGTGTCGCTCAACCTGAAAAGATCATGTAAGTATGGATATGCTAAATTTACTATGACGCTTACGGATGCTTCTTATCCCGTTAACCTTTCGATTTATAAACCATCCGGAGATTTGTATTTATCTGCCAGCTATAATACGAGCATTATTAGTGTTGACAGCATTCCAGAGATAACGGGTAGCGACCGGTATAGAATTATTATAACAGATAAATGTGGTGCGGTAGATTCTTTATCTACTGCAGCCATTGCCAGCAAGGTTACTCATTCAGCCATCGCCATCAACAAATGCCCCAGCGCTGCATGGCTAAATGGATCTGGAAGTATACAAACCACCACATTCAGTAACATGGGTGCTATGTCAGTAAGAATAATAAAAAAGAATGGAGCCACTTACAATCCATACCTCAATCCGAACACATCTTCAGGCGGTGTATTTACTTTTAATGAGCTGGGGCCGGGAACATATATAGTGCGGTATAAGGCAAGTGATGGCTGTAATAAATATTTATATGATACGGTTACTATTCAGCCGTATTTGTACCCTTCATTAAACCGGACCTCTGCTTACCAGTGCGATTCCAACGGATTTACATTGGGTGCTGTAGTGGATTTTGGAGTAGGCCCATTCTCTTACGAAATTATTGGAAGTACACCAGCCAGTCCTTCCATTATAACTGCTCCCCAGCCTAATCCGGTATTTACTAT
>JAYWIB010000397.1:0-2749 GCA_043789265.1 Chitinophagaceae bacterium | reverse complement strand
GTTATATTCCTGTATATCACCTCCTTGCTGCTTCTACATTTGTACGTACCACACTGCGCTATCCTGCTTTTTGTACAGGATGGCATGCTATTGTGCAGGCAGGTCTTACAGATGAAATCGAAAGCATTTCAACACAGGGTTTGACGTTTGCCCAATGGGCAGCGCCAGTGAGGCCCTATATAAACGAACAAAATAAATCATTGCTGGAATACCTCGGTCTGTTTGATGAAATGCCCGTGCCTGCTGCTGCTACTTTTTCCGCAGATATTTTACAACACTTGCTGGAAACAAAGCTGGTTATGCAGCCCGCCGATAAAGACATGATAGTAATGCTGCATGAAATTGAATACGAATTGAATGGCAATACACATAAAATAGAGTGCAGCCTGGTGGTAAAAGGAGAAGACAGCCTGCGGACTGCGATGGCAAAAACTGTAGGGCTGCCACTGGGCATTGCAGCAAAATTACTTTTGGAAGGTTCACTCAAACTTACCGGACTGCACATACCAACCAGCAAAGACATTTATCTGCCCGTACTTGCAGAACTGGAAGCGCTGGGAGTAACTTTTACAGAATTAAAAAAATAATTTTTTAGTTTACGTATAATATTTTTATTTTTGTAGTATAAATTAAAAAGCTATGGATAGTAAAATTACACTCAGCTTTGACGAACAAGTAATAAGCAATGCAAAAAAATACGCCGAAGAAAATAATATAAGCCTCTCCAGGCTTACCGAATTCTTATTGCGTAAGGTTACCAGTGGTCAGCATTCCTCACTCGAAGAATATCCTATTTCCGATTGGGTAAGCATTGTAGCCGAAGGCGAAGTAGAATACAAACGGAAGCCAAAAGGCAGCAATAAATTAAATGCCGAATTTTTTAAAAATAAAAAATGACCATTTTCCTGGATGCCAATATTCTTGTTTCAGTTTTAAACAATGAGTATCCTTCCTTTACTTATACCTCCCGGATTGTAAGCCTTGCCGATAATAAAAGTTTTACTGTTTTTACTTCCCCCATTTGTCTTGCTATCGCATTTTATTTTGCAGAAAAAAAAAGCGGCACAGGCATGGCCAAAAAAAAGATACAGTTGCTTACAGAAAAATTATCCATTGCATCAGTTGGTAAAGCTGAGGTGGCGGCTGCCCTGCAAAATAAAAAGGTAAATGATTTTGAAGATGGTCTGGAGTTTTATGCTGCGGACAATTACCATTGCGATGCCATCATTACGGAAGATGTAAATGACTTTTATTTTTCTACAGTACCTGTATACAATGCTAAAAGTTTTTTTGAAAAAGTGTTATTCAAAAGCAAGCCATAGAAGATTTTTTTTTAACGTAAAAACCATCCATCGTATCACGGAGATAGTAAGTTTCGCAATTCCTTTGCTCCTTCAGTAGCCGTTTTTTCAATTAAAGTAAGTGTGCTTGATCTATGAACGTCCGGTATTTTTTTATCAATGATAAATTTTGGTAAAAATGGCGGTGCATAGTGCAGTAAGGAAGCCGCCGGGTACACCTGCAGCGAAGTGCCCACCACTACAAAATAATCACAGTCGTACATCAGTGCGATGGCTTTGTCAATCATAGGTACAGGTTCTTCAAACCAAACAATGTGTGGGCGCAGTTGTGTACCGTCTGCTGCCTTATCACCCACATGGATGTCTCCTCTTATATCATATACAAGAGATTCATTCAGCTCACTCCGCATTTTAAATATTTCTCCGTGCAGGTGAATAATTTTTGTGGATCCTGCCCTTTCATGCAGGTCATCTATATTTTGGGTAACAATGGTAACGTCAAAATCTTTTTCCAGTTCAGCCAATCCTTTATGTGCTTCATTGGGTTGGGCTGCTGCTACATCTTTTCTCCTTGCGTTGTAAAACTCAAGCACCAGTTTTGGATCCTTGCGCCAGGCACCGGGTGTGGCCACATCATACACATTGTATCCATTCCACAAACCGTCGCTGTCACGAAAAGTTTTTAATCCGCTTTCGGCGCTTATACCAGCACCGGTAAGTACGACGATGTGTTTTTTGTTATTCATGTGTTATTTCATTTTCCCTCCGCCATCTGGATAATGATATGCCACTCTTCCTCTTTTACAGCCTGCACACTTAGCCTGCCGAGCCTTACCAGGTCCATATTTGCAAGCCGTTTGTCTTTTTTTATAGCATCCAGCGACACCGGATTTTTTAATTTTTTTACAGGCTTAAAATCCACCACTACCCATGCCACTTCTTCTGTAGTGGGATCCTGATAAAATTCTTTGGCTACTTTGGCAATGCCCACCACTTCCACACCTTCATTACTGTGGTAAAACAACACCTCCTCTCCTTTTTTCATTGCTTTTAAATTATTACGGGCAGCATAATTGCGTACGCCATCCCAATGGGTTTGTTTGTCTTTTACAAATTGATCCCAACTGTATTTAAACGGTTCTGATTTTATTAGCCACTTCGCCATATACCTGATTTATTTTTTCCACGGCAAATTTATAACAACTGTTTTTATAAAAGTGATGGGATACTAAATGTTGTATGCTGAACAATTACAAGGAATGTGGAAGAAGTAATTTACACGTAAAACAAAATTACTCCCAGCCGCTTGCCAGTACGTCGGCAATGTGTATGGTTTTTAGCGGCAGGTGTTTGCCTTTTATATATCCATCCAGGTGCATCAGGCAGCTCATGTCTGTAGAAATGATGTACTCCGCTTTTTGTGCAAGGGCATTGTTTATTTTTTGATC
>JAYWIB010000396.1:0-9723 GCA_043789265.1 Chitinophagaceae bacterium | reverse complement strand
ATTTCAAAGCTTACTGCAATTTCGTTGGGGCAACAAAAGAAAACGGGTTGATATGCAAAGACGCTTTGTTTCTATATGGTTCCGTAATCTTAAAACGGATTGGTTTATCCGTCGCCAGACTTTGCTTGCTCACATTCCATTTGTATTGGCTTCGCCTGATTATGGGCGAATGATTGTTTCCGCAGCAAATAGGTTAGCTGAGAAAGAAGGTGTATTTACAGGTATGGCAGTTGCCGATGCAAGGGCGATTATTCCTTCGTTGGAAGTACTGGATGACAACCCGGAATATGCAGGAAGACTACTGCATAATCTTGCAAAATGGTTCATACGTTATACACCGGCGGTATCCATTGATTTACCTGATGGACTTATCCTCGATATCACCGGTTGTGCCCACTTGTGGGGAAGTGAAAAGCAATACCTAACGGACATCATTAAACGATTACAAACATTTGGTTACAATGTGCAGGCTGCAATTGCTGATACCGTCGGCACAGCCTGGGCAATTGCACATTTTAAAAATTCCGGCATTATTGAAACAGGTAAGCAAATGGAAGCACTGCAGCTACTGCCTGCAGCGGCACTCCGCATAGAAATGGAAACAGCAGAGCGGCTGGAAAAATTAGGGCTTCGGCAGATCAGCGATTTTATAACTATAGCCCGTCCTGCATTGCGCAGGCGCTTTGGTATGCAATTACTGCATCGGTTGGATCAGGCATTGGGCAATGAAGAAGAATGGATAACGACCGTACTGCCAATGGAACCATACCAGGAAAGATTGCCATGTTTGGAACCAATTGTAACAGCCACAGGCATTGAAATTGCCTTGCAAAAATTATTAGATGCATTATGTGAGCGTTTGCAAAAAGAAGGAAAAGGTTTACGTGCTGCATCTTTTAAAGGTTATCGAATAGATGGTAAAACAGTACAAATTGACATCGGCACCAACCGGCCTTCGTGCAATACCAAACATCTTTTTAAATTATTTGAAATTAAAATTGATTCCATCGAGCCTGCATTGGGTATAGAATTATTTACACTCGATGCAGGTAAAATAGAAACCCTGCCGGCCGTGCAGGAAAAGATATGGGACAACGCCGATGGTTTAGATGCTATTAATTTATCTGAATTACTGGACCGCATCGAAGGTAAAGTTGGTGCCAATCATATTCGCCGTTTTGTGCCTGATGAACATTACTGGCCCGAGCATTCATATAAACCGGCAGCTTACATAAATGAAAAACCACAAACAGCATGGAGGGTTGACAGGCCAAGGCCCGTACATCTATTATTGAAACCCCAGCCAGTTGATGTAACTGCGCCCATACCTGATTATCCACCCATGATGTTTCGGTATAAAGGCAAGATGCATAAAATAGTGAAAGCAGACGGGCCAGAACGTATTGAACAGGAATGGTGGTTACAGCAAGGGCAGCACAGAGATTATTATACAGTAGAAGATGAAGAAGGTAAAAGGTATTGGTTGTTTCGTTCGGGGCATTACGATACCGCCAAATCTTATCAATGGTTTATTCATGGATTTTTTGCATAAAGAACAGCGGTATGAATTACACCGAATTACAGGTAACAACAAACTTTAGTTTTCTTAGAGGTGCTTCTCATCCTGAAGAATTGATAACGCAGGCTGCAGCCCTGGGATATAAGCAAATTGCCATTACTGACCGCAATAGCTTTGCCGGCATTGTCCGTGCCCATGCAGCTGCCAAAATTAACGGCATCAAAATAATCGTTGGTTGTCGCCTCGATTTATTGGATGGCATCAGCCTGCTGGCATACCCCACTAACATGGCCGCTTATTCGCAGCTTTCCAATTTGCTTACACTTGGAAACCGCCGGGCTGAAAAAGGCGACTGCCATTTATACAAAGCAGATGTTTACAAGTATGCTGATGGCGTAAAATTTATTGTATTGCCTCCTGGTGAACTGAATGAATTATTTGAATTTGATCCATCATTTGAAATAGCTTTAAAAGAATACCATAAAGCTTTCGGCAATAATTTATACATCGCAGCGTCAAGAAAATACCAGGGCGATGACAGCAAATATTTATACCAGCTTGCACAACTGTCATCACAATTAAATATTCCACTTGTTGCTACAAACGATGTTCACTATCATGAACCGGCACGGCGACAGTTGCAGGACATCATTACCTGCATCCGGGAAAAATGCACTATCGGCACTGCAGGCTACCGCCTTCATCCCAATGCAGAAAGATTTCTAAAACCTTTAGAAGAAATGGTTCGCCTGTTCCGTCAATATCCTGATGCATTACTTCGTACACAGCACATAGCAGAAGCCTGCCAATTTTCATTGACTGAATTAAAATATCAATACCCGGAGGAGATTACAACCGAAGGCCGCACACCTCTGGAAGAACTTACGCAATTAGCGTGGATTGGTGCTAAAGAACGTTACGGAGAAAATGTTCCTGATAAAACAATTGCAGCTATTAAATATGAATTGAAATTTATTCAGGAAATGAATTACGCTGCATACTTTCTTACAGTGTATGATATTGTGCGCTATGCAAGGCAGCAAAAAATTCTTTGCCAGGGCCGCGGCTCTGCAGCCAATTCAACAGTATGTTATTGTCTTGGTATTACTTCAGTAGATCCAAACAAATTTGATTTGTTGTTTGAGCGTTTTATTTCTTCTGCAAGAAATGAGCCGCCCGATATTGATGTAGATTTTGAACACGAACGCCGGGAAGAAGTAATGCAGTATGTGTTTAATAAATATGGCCGTGACAGGGCAGCCATCATTGCCACAGTTACTCAAGTGCATCAAAAGGGTGCCATCAATGATGTGGGTAAAGTAATGGGATTATCTGTTGATACAGTGAAACGTTTATCAGGCTCTATTTGGGAATTTACAGATGAGTGGTTTGAAGGAAAGCGGTTAACAGAACAGGGATTGAACCCCGGCGATAAGCATCTTAAAAAAGTATTACAACTCACAAGAGAATACATGGGCTTTCCCCGCCAGCTTGGCCAACACACAGGCGGCTTTGTAATTACACGTGGTAAATTATCTGACCTCTGCCCAATTATGAATGCACGTATGGTTGACAGAACCTGCATTGAATGGAACAAAGATGATATTGATGCTTTGGGTTTTATGAAAATAGATGTGCTGGCGCTGGGTATGCTTACCTGCATTAGAAAAGCTTTTGATTTAGCAAAAGAAAATTACAATCTGGATTTAACGCTGGCGAACATTCCACAGGACGACCCCGCAGTTTATGAAATGATTTGTCATGCAGATACCATTGGTGTATTTCAAATCGAAAGCCGGGCGCAGCAATCCATGTTACCACGATTAAAGCCACGTACATTTTATGATCTGGTGATTGAAGTGGCCATTGTAAGGCCGGGACCAATTCAGGGTGATATGGTGCATCCGTATTTACGCAGGCGCAATGGTGAAGAACCAATAGAGTATCCATCTAAAGAATTGGAAGAAATATTAGGACGTACGCTCGGTGTTCCTTTGTTTCAGGAACAGGCTATGAAGATTGCAATTGTAGCAGCAAGCTTTACACCTGCAGAAGCAGACGGCTTACGACGCAGCATGGCTACATTTAAAGCAAAAGGCCTGGTAACGCAATACGAAGAAAAGCTCACCAGTGGAATGATAAAAAACGGTTACACATTGGAATATGCACAACGGGTTTTTAAACAACTGGAAGGTTTTGGCAGTTATGGTTTTCCTGAAAGCCATGCAGCAAGCTTTGCCTTGCTGGTGTATGTTTCATCATGGATTAAATGGCATTACCCTGACGTATTTTGTTGTGCTATTTTAAACAGTATGCCCATGGGATTTTATCAGCCGGCACAATTAATTAGTGATGCAAAAAAACATGGAGTTGAAGTAAGACCTGTTGATATCAACTATTCAAATTGGGATAATAAACTGGAAGCCGAAGATACCATGCTGAGTGACGGAAAAAAAGCGGGAAAGTATTGTGCGTTGCGTTTAGGCTTCAGGCAGATTAAAGGATTAAAGCAGGCTGATGTAAAAAATCTTTTATCCCACAGAAAAAAAATGTACCGTACCATTAATGAACTTCGGGACATTGCAATACCGGAAGCTGCACTGGAAAAATTAGCAGGTGCAGATGCATTCATGTCCATTGGTCTGGATCGGCGAAAAGCACTGTGGGAAATATCAGCAAAAGACCGCCCTGTTGCCATGTTCACTGGCCAGCCTGCAGCGGATGCAAAGCATGAAAACATATCACTGCCTGTAATGACAACATCCGAACATGTGGTTGGAGATTATGCTGCCACTTCATTATCGCTAAAAGCACATCCAGTGAGCTTTATCAGAGAAAAGCTGGATCCGCTTCGTATTGTACCAACCAATAAATTATCCTCTCTTAAAAATGGTGATCAAATTAAAGTTGCAGGCCTCGTATTGGTAAGGCAGCGGCCGGGTACTGCAGGTGGTATTTGTTTTATGACTATTGAAGATGAAACAGGCTTTGCCAACCTGGTTATTTTTGAAAAGTTGTTTGAAGAATTTCGCAAGGAAATTTTGCAATCAAAACTTATTATGGCAGAAGGTAAACTGCAGATTGAAGGAGAAGTGATTCATGTAATTGTAAAACGTTGTCATAATTTTTCAAAGTTCTTACGCCACCTTACCCCTTCAAGAGATGAAAACCCACCGGTATTAACCTTAGCATACCCGGATGAAAAATCTATTCCACCTGCAGTGAATAGAAAAACTCAAAAGCGGGTTATTGCACAGGAAATGATTTTTCCGGATGCAAGGAATTTTAAATAATGTGCTGCTATTTTTTGCTTACTCTTAATAGCGTGATAAATGAGAAAGACAATTAGTAAATTTCTGGTGGTTCCAAAATGTAATATCCCGCTGATAAACATAAAAAACCCGGAAAACATTTTAATGTTTCCGGGTGATATCAACTTTTATTAACCATTGCAAAAAGACTTTTTAAAAATCGCCTGACATAGATTTCTGCCGCATACTGGAAAGAGAAGGATCAAGTTCAATGGCTTTATCACACATTTTTTGCCCTTTATCTTTATCGCCTTTCTTTTGAAAACACATACCTGCCTGGTAAAGCGCCTTGCCATCTTTCATATCCATTTCCATCAGCTTCTGGCAATAGCCGAGTGATTTGTCGTACATCTTATTGTTGTAATAGGCCTCTGCTATGTCACGCAGCATTTCTTTATTGCCGGGCTTTCTTTCCAGCAGGTTTAAAAGCATGCGTTCGCCCTGCTCAAAATTTCCTGAATAGATGTGAGCATAGCCAAGGTTTTCGTTGTAATCATTGTTCTGCGGGTATCCTTTATCTGCAGCCTTGGTAAAAAGCACGACGGCATTTTTATAATCATTGTTGTTATAATAAAGCAATCCCAATTCGTACATCCACTGATTTTTTTCACCATCCAGCGCCACTGCTTTTGTGTACCAGGGTACTGCCGATTTATACTCTTCCATATCCAGATAGCATCTTGCCATTGTGTAAGTGGCTTCAGCATCTGTAGGATTTTTTGAAAGATAATTACTAAGTGCCTTTACGGAATTGCCGAAATCTTCCTGCTGATAAGCACACATTCCGAGTATTTTTTCTGCATTCAGGCAACCGGTACATTTTGCCGCCAGCTCTCTTGCTTTTGCAAACTGACGGTAATTGTAACAGAGTTCCATCAGCTCTTTTATGGCAACTGCATTGGAAGGATCTATTTCATATAATTTTGTAAAATAACCTTTCGCATTATCGGTCTTGCGCATTTCAAGATTTACGTAGCCATTTTCCAGCAAGGCTTCTTTGTATGTGGGATTTAAATCAATGGCTTTATCAAAATATTTTGAAGCCTGTAAAAAGTGCTGGGCCGTTTTTTCTTCAATTCCTTTTTGAAAATAAACAGCAGAACTGTCTGCTACCTGGGAATAAACGGATGCAATAGCCATAATGCCTATGGCAAGTAAGGATGTTTTCTTCATGGTACGGATATTTTACAAAAATTATTCCAGAAGGGTAACTACTGGAATATTATCCCTGCTAACGCCGGCAGATGACAATTTATTTCATACAAATCAGCATTTTTTTCAATTAATTTAACTTCAGGATCAGGATTGTAAACATCTCCGGTACCATAAAACTCTACGCTGTCGCTGTTAAATATTTCTTTCCAGGCTGCTTTTCCTTCTACCTGTATTTTCCAGTCACGCCGCACTGCAGGTGTCATATTTAAAATTATCAATACATCATCTTTTTTGTCTTTCCCTTTCCTTTTAAATACAATTACCGCTTCCTGCCGGTGATGGAGATCAACCCACTCAAAGCCGCCTGGTTCAAATTGTTTTTCATGCAGGGCAGGCACACTGCTGTATAAATTATTCAAAGCCTTTACACAGGCCTGTAATTTTTTATGCGGATCAAACTGAAGCAATCCCCAGTTTAATTCACTTTTATAATTCCATTCAGTGGTTTGCCCAAATTCATCTCCCATAAATAACAACTTACCGCCGGGATGTGTAAACATATAAGTATACATCAGCCGAAGGTTGGCAAATTTTTGCCATTCATCTCCAGGCATTTTGTACAGCATCGGGCTTTTGCCATGCACTATTTCATCGTGGCTAAGCGGGAGCATAAAATTTTCATCAAAAAAATACATCATGCTGAAAGTAAATTTATCCTGATGAAACTGCCGGTATATGGGATCAAATTTAAAATAATCCAGCGTATCATGCATCCAGCCCATCATCCATTTCATACCAAAGCCAAGGCCGCCCTGAAAGGTAGGCCTGCTTACCTGCGGCCAGTCGGTAGCTTCTTCTGCAATGGTTTGAATATCCGGAAAATCACGATACAGCATTTCGTTCAGTTCTTTTATAAAAGCGATGGCCTCCAGATTACCATTGCCGCCAAACTCATTGGGTTCCCACTGCCCTGCCCCTCTTGAATAATCCAGCTTTAGCATGGAACTTACTGCATCCACCCTTATACCGTCTATGTGAAATTTATCAAACCAAAAACGGGCGCTGCTGATTAAAAATGATTTTACCTCTCCCCTTTTATAATTAAAAATATAACTGTTCCAGTCCGGATGATAGCCCTTACGCATATCTGCATACTCATATGTATGTGTGCCATCAAACATAAATAAACCATGGGAGTCGTAAGGAAAATGCGAAGGCACCCAATCCAGCACCACGCCGATGCCTGCATTGTGAAAGGCATCCACCATTGCCATAAAATCTTCCGGCGAACCAAACCTGGAAGTGGGTGCAAAAAAACCTGTGCCCTGGTAGCCCCAGCTTCCATCAAAGGGATGCTCCATTACCGGCATAAATTCCACATGCGTGAAGCCCATATCTTTTACATATGGTACCAGCCTTTCTGTAATTTGTGCATAAGAGTTATAGGTTTCTTCATCGTTGGGATTAGGCCGCATCCAGCTTGCCAGGTGCACTTCGTACAAACTCCATGGAGCATTGAGTGCATTTTTATTTTTCCTGTTTTCCATCCAGTTGTTATCATTCCAGTTGTACTGCATGTTCCAGGTAATGGATGCCGTAAGCGGACGCTTCTCCCAAAAATTAGCATAGGGATCTCCTTTATCTATCTCCACACCTTTGTATCCTTTGATGTGGTATTTATATACTTCGCCCTTATTAAAGTGTGGTATAAATCCTTCCCATATTCCAGAGTTATCGAGGCGTACATACAACGGATGCACTTCCCTTGTCCAGTCATTAAAATTACCTACTACTGATACTTTAGTGGCATTGGGCGCCCACACTGCAAAATAATATCCCCTTGTATCAAGCACTTCAATTTCGTGACTGCCAAACATTTCATACCCATTGTACAATGTACCGTTTTGAAAATTTCGTATGTCCTCATCCGTAAGCAATGAATAATTCCATACCGGTTTGGTACTGTCTACAAAATGAATGTCTTCATATTTTTTTGATGCAGTAATACCATTTGTTTGTTTCACGTTTGGAGCGGTTGATTTTGATGATTTGTTGGAAGCAGCCATTGGTATAAGTTTAATTGAAAAGTGTGGCGTTGATAAAGATGATGTAAAGTAAATTTAAGCATTACAATTTATTCCATACACACAAACATTGTATCACTTGTAGCACTTAAATACTTCATCAACCTGTTTATGAAGATAAGATATCCCTGCCTGCTGTTTTCATTTTCTTTTGCATAAAAATCTTTATGGAGGTAATTACCGTTTAAGGTTTTGCAACTCAATCACAGCGTGGGTATGTTAAATAAATGCTCCGTTAATCATCACCCGGCTAATGAGATTACTGCCAAAGGAATAAGGCAGGTAGGCCAGGGATGGCATGGGTTTGGTAAAGATGAGATTTGCTTTTTTACCAATACCGATACTGCCCACTTCTTTTTCAAGTTCCATTGCACAGGCGCCATTGATGGTGGCTGCATTGATGGCTTCTTCCGGCAGCATCTTCATTTGTATGCAACTGAGCGCTACTACCAGGTTCATATTGCCAGAGGGTGATGATCCTGGATTGTAATCGCTTGCAAGGGCAATGGCACAATTGCTGTCGATCATTTGGCGGGCAGGCTGGTAATTCATCCGTAAAAAAAAAGCTGCCGTGGGCAACAATGTGCCTATGGTATTGGAATGCGCTAAGAGGTTGATGTCAGCTTCCATCATCGTCTCCAGGTGATCTGCGGAAAGCGCATTCAATTCAATTGCTTTTTGTATACCACCCATACTGTTCAGTTGATTTACATGCAGCTTTGGTTTTAATCCATATTGCATACCTGCCCTGCAAATTATTTCCATTTCGGCAGGAGAAAAAAAACCATCTTCGCAAAACACATCAATGTAATCCGCCAGTTTTTCTGCTCCAATTACAGGCAGCATTTCTTGAATGATGCTATCTATATAAGCGGAATGATTTTCTTTATACAAAGCAGGATAGGTATGTGCTCCCAGGAAAGTTGCTTTGATGCTAAGTGAAGATTTTTCTTTCAGTTTTTTTATTACCCTCAGCATCTTCAATTCGTTCTCTACCGTCAACCCATAGCCGCTTTTTATTTCGATGGCAGCGGTGCCCAGGCTGCTTACTTCCTGCAGCCTTTGCCAGGCACTATTGAAAAGCTCATCGGCTGATGTATTGTTCAACAGGTGTGCAGAGTTTAATATACCACCGCCTTTTGCTGCTATGGCTGCATAACTCAAGCCATTTATTTTATCTACAAATTCATTTTCCCTGCTGCCTGCAAACACCAGGTGGGTGTGGCTGTCGCACCAGGCAGGCAATACAAATTGCCCATCTGCTTTTACAATATGTTTGGGTAAATGAGGCACGCCTGCCTCCAGTTCATACATATGCCCGTAGCGGGCTATAATGCCGTCTTCAATTAATAAAAAAGCATTTTCAATAAATGGCAATACACGCAGCTCTTTTCCACGCAGCAAACGGCTCTCCTCTGTAACACCACTCAATTGTTTTATATTAATGATGAGTGTGGTCAATGCTTTAATAAAGTTTTTGTTCTTATTAAAATTATGCAGCTAAAATTTCAAGTACGCCAATTTCGGGAGATAAATAAAAAACACTAAGATGCTCTTTATGCCTGATTAGTAAATTTTCGATATAATTGTTGGCTTGATTTCCTGTTCGTAATAAAACAACTTTTGGAGGAAAGCCTTTCATATTGGAAAGATT
>JAYWIB010000395.1:0-2750 GCA_043789265.1 Chitinophagaceae bacterium | reverse complement strand
CCCAAAATGCTTTAAAGCTTTTTCCTTGTGGTTTCTGGTCAATTTCGTCAAGGGCATCCAATGCAAAAACAAGTAGTGTTCCTTTTGCTATATCTTTCTCTGTATATTTTCGTTGAATATCTTTTCTTATCTGCTCAAAATTTTGCTCTACTTCACTAAAATCTGACAAAAGCTCTCTTGCCATTTTGTTTAAATCGTAAAACTGTTCTTTGATGTCTGTTTCATCAAAGAGAGAAGGTTTTTTACCATTTTTCAAAAGGTTTATTTCGTTTTCAATCTCCCATTTTTTTTTGTTTAGTTCTTCAATTCTCGTTTCTACATCTTCATTCGTTAGTTCAATCATCTTCTGGAGTTTGAAAAAAATATCCCTGAACTTACTATTCGTTCCAATATGCCCTCTCTTTTCTAAATCACCCAACCACTTTAATACTTTTTTGGTGTCAGGTGTTAATTCATGTAAGTCTTCGCCATCATCGTTTGGGTACTTGCTAAGAAAGCCGCTGTTGCTCCATTTGTCAATATATTGGGCAGCCCTTACTGCAAAATCATCAAACAGGGTTCCCGAATCCAGTTCCTCATCTTTTTCTTCGTACGATAATTCCTCCATGTAACCTTCCAGCTTGCTCCTTAACTCACTGTTAGAAATAGTTGTAACATTAGCATCTGAAAAAACCTTGTAAAAAAAGGAAATAATAAACGGGGCATTTTTAGCCCTTATAAGTTGTAAGGGTTTAGCCGTTTTAAAGTGTGAAAGTATTTCCTCAAAGGTCATACCTCTAAAATAAGATATTTAGGCTAAAGAAATGAAGCATAATGATTTAAAGAGGCTACAAAAGCCCCTCATTTGCAAAGCTATAATAGCCTTCGCTGGTGATAATGATGTGGTCCATCACTTTTATATCATGGTAAGATGCGGCGACTTTTATCTTTTGGGTTAATTCTTCATCAGCCCGGCTTGGTTTTAAATTTCCCGAAGGATGATTGTGAGAAAGTATGATTGATACAGCTAAAGATTTAATAGCAGCAGCCAGTATCAATCTTGGGTCGGCTACAGTACCGGTTAAACCACCTGCAGAAGCTTCATAAACTCCAATTACTTTATTGCCTCTGTTTAATAGCATTACTTTAAATTCTTCCTGCATCTCAATGGTGTTTTCATTCCATAATTCTTTTAGTAATTCATAGCAATCTTTAACGCTGTTAATCTTTGGCCGTTGAGATGGTTTTACGGTTGTTTTATAAACCAATTCCACTTCGGCTACTCTTGTCCATTCCGGAAAATTCATTGCTAACTGTTCCATAACTTTTCATTTTAATGATTTAAAAATTAATTATGGAACCTCATCCGCCTTTTGGCGACCAAGGCAATGAAGCAACGGAATAAATAGTATCTACATAGTGTGGAGCAGTTTTCTTTATGCCGGAATTTCATTGCCGCCACGGAGACAAAAGGGGAGCTTTGTGGGAGAATTAATGAAGAAAAATATAGTTTTAAAAAAGTCTGCTTCCTAAAACATATAGCCTTAACTATTGTTAACAATTAAGGCAAGTCTGAGGCACAGATAACAGATCTTGCAATAAAATACATTGCATAAACAAGCTATAAATATTGTATGGTTTAAAAGAGATTTGAGGTTCACCGACCATGAGCCTCTATACACTGCACAGCGGGAGGCTTTACCAGTACTTTTGCTGTATTTTTTTGAACCCTCTGTTATGGCTAATCCCGATAGCGATGTCAGGCACTGGCGTTTTGTTTACGAATCGTTACAGGAGATGCAGTCAAAACTGAATGATAAAAATGCACACTTGTATATTTTTCACAATGAAGTTGAAATGGTGTTACAAGAGTTGAAAAAAAAATATGCGATAAAAAATATCTTTTCACATGTAGAAGTGGGTAATAAAATAACTTATGAAAGGGATATTGCTGTACAAAAGTTTTGCAGCCACAATGCCATCGAGTGGAAAGAGTACCAGTTAAATGGTGTAATACGTAAACTAAAGTCAAGAAGTAAATGGCAGCAACGATGGCAGCAAAAAATGACGGAGCCGCCTAAATTAGTAAGCGAAACGGGGTGGAATATTTTACAACTTGATGATGCCTTTTACAACCTTTTAAAGGGTGAAAAATTGAATGAAGAAATTACAGCACACAATAAAAACTTTCAACATGGTGGAGAGTATTGGGCTTGGCGTTACTTAGATAGTTTTCTAAAGGAACGGTATGTAAACTACAGTAAACATATTTCAAAACCCTTACTAAGCAGAAAAGGCTGTAGCCGTTTATCCCCTTATCTGGCTTATGGCAATATCAGTATGCGTATGGTGTATCAGTACACCAATCAGCACTATAAAAAATCTGAAAACAAAAGAGCCATTGCAAATTTTATCTCCCGCCTGCACTGGCATTGTCATTTTATGCAAAAATTTGAAGATGAATGCAGCATGGAATTTGAAAATGTAAACAGCGCATATAATGAATTAATAAAACCTAAAAACGAAGTTTATATTAAAGCATGGCAAGAGGGAAAAACCGGTGTACCCATTGTTGATGCTTGTATGCGATGTCTTGCAGCTACAGGGTATATTAATTTCAGGATGAGGGCAATGGTGGTTTCTTTTTTTGTTTTTAATTTATGGCAGGATTGGCGGGAGCTTCATTTTTTAGCCCGGCAGTTTTTAGATTATGAACCTGGCATTCATTATCCGCAATTGCAAATGCAATCGGGTGTTACGGGCATCAATAC
>JAYWIB010000394.1:0-9737 GCA_043789265.1 Chitinophagaceae bacterium | reverse complement strand
CCAATGCACAGCATGACGTGGAGGCAAGCGAACCTGAAGCAAAAGAAGGTTTTAATGCAAAAGAAGTAATATTTGGCCATATTATGGATGCCCATGATTTTCATTTTGCTGAATACAAAGGCAGCGATGGTCATAAACATCCCATATCAATTCCACTTCCGGTTATATTGTATTCTCCCCAAAAAGGATTGTCCACTTTTATGTCGTCTGCATTTGAACACGGGCATAAAGAGGTGGATGGATATAAGCTAACCGCCGAAGGCAAAATAGTGCCTGTGGAAGAAGGCGTAAAAGTAATTGACCTTTCCCTCACACGCAATGTGGTGCAGATGATACTGGCGCTTGCATTGCTCGTTTGGATAATGATAAGTGTAGCCAAAACCTATGCCACCGGCCAGGGTGTAACGTCTGCACCCAAAGGAAAACAAAATCTTATTGAAGTGCTTGTGGCATTTGTACGAGACGAAGTTGCCAAACCCAATCTCGGCCATAAAGCAAATAAATACCTGCCTTACCTGCTCACTGTTTTTTTCTTTATTCTTATCAATAATATTTTTGGGCTTATTCCCGGTACGGCAAACGTTACGGGCAATATTGCCTTTACTGTTGTACTTGGTTTAATTTCTTTTGTAGTAATACTTGCCAGCAGCAACAGTCATTACTGGGGACATATTTTCAATCCACCAGGAGTGCCATTGGGCGTAAAATTTATATTGGTACCGGTAGAATTTTTAAGCGTATTTATTAAGCCATTTGCATTAATCATCAGGTTGTTTGCCAATATGGTGGCAGGGCATATCATTATCATCTGCCTGATATCCATGATATTTATTTTTGCTGAAAAAATTGCATCCGGTGCAGGCTGGGGTGTATCGCCTGTGTCTATTGCATTTACGGTATTCATTTATTTGATAGAAGTACTGGTGGCCTTTTTGCAGGCATTTATTTTTACGATGCTTACGGCAGTATTTATAGGCCAGGCTTTTGAAGGCGAGCATCATCCGGAAGCTGCAGGAGCACATCATTAACACCTATTCCCTAAGGGGATGTAATGAGGGCTTCTGAATTTAAAAGTTTTTTTTAACCAAATATAAATTCACAATTATGAGTCTTGTTTTATTAGATGCGGTAGCAAATGCAGGCGGTGCTATAGGTGCTGGTCTTGCAGCAGTTGGTGCCGGTATCGGTATCGGACAGATTGGTAAAGGTGCGGTGGAAGCTATTGCCCGCCAGCCGGAAGCCTCTAACGACATTCGGGGCAACATGATTCTTACAGCAGCCCTTGTAGAAGGTGCAGCACTGTTCGCAATCATTGTTGGTTTCCTCGCAATGGTATTGTAAAGTTTGAAAGTTTAAGGTTTAAAGTTTAAAGTCAAAAGTTGAAAGTCTAAAGTCAAAAGTTGAAAGTCAAAAGTTTGGGAACCTTAAACCTTAAACCTTAAACCAACACAACCTCTTACTGCATCCAAAGCACAGGGCGGAGGATGCAGTATTTTACTGCTGAAAAATGTATGTGTTTATAACATCCCTTTTGGGAAATAAAGTTTTGAATTATGCAATTGTTAACACCTGATTTAGGATTATTAATCTGGACATTCTTAGCATTTTTAATAGTTTTTTTGCTGCTAAAAAAAATGGCCTGGCCTGCTATTATCAAGGGACTGTCTGATAGAGAAGCAAATATTGCCAACTCTATTGCCACTGCCGAAAAAGTAAAGCTGGAAATGGCACAATTAAAAAATGACAATGAAGCCCTGCTTACCAAAGCAAGAGAAGAAAGGGCATTGATGCTGAAAGAAGCAAAGGATACAAAAGATAAAATTATCAACCAAGCAAAAGAACAGGCCAAAGAAGTGGCTGCTAAAATTGTAGCAGATGCACAGGCTTCCATCAACCATCAGAAGATGGCAGCCATAACTGAATTGAAAAACCAGGTGGGTAACCTGGTAATAGAAGTAAGCGAAAAAATATTACGTCGTGAGCTAAGTAACAAAGCCGAGCAGGAAAATTATATTAAGGAATTATCCGGCGAAATAAAATTAAACTAAGCACCCCACAAATAAATAACCCACCAGGGTAAGGGATATGAACAATCCACGTTTAGCAACCAGGTACGCAAAAAGCATTGTTGATTTAGCCATTGAGCAAAAGCAACTGGAAACCGTGTGTGCCGATATGAAACTGATTACCGCAATCTGCAAAAGCAATCCTGATTTTGTTGCTGTATTACGCAGCCCGGTAATTAAAGCCGATAAAAAGCAAAAGATTCTTGAAGCTGTAACTAAAGATAAAGTAAGCAATTTAACCGCAGCTTTTATTGAATTGCTTGTAAAAAAATCCAGGGAAACCAACCTGCCGGAAATAGCTATCGCCTTTGTAGAGCAATACAATACGCTCAATGGTATACACACCGTAAAAATTACTACTGCTGTGCCTTTGGGAGAAGAAATAAAAAATTCTATTATCCAAAAAGTAAAAGCGAATTCAAGTATCGGAAACCTGCAGCTTGAAACAGCCGTAAAAGAATCATTGATAGGAGGCTTTGTACTGGAAACAGCCGGCAATTTGATTGATGCAAGTATACTGAGAGATTTGAAAGATGTGAAGAAGCAATTTTTAAACAACGATTACATTCATAAAATCAGATAATAAAATAAAAAGTCATGGTAGAAATTAAACCAGATGAGATTTCGGCGATACTCCGCCAGCAACTCAGCAATTTTAATGCTGGTGCAAGTTTGGAAGAAGTAGGAACCGTACTGCAGGTGGGTGATGGTATTGCACGTGTATATGGACTGAACAATGTACGCAGTGGAGAACTGGTGGAATTTGACAACGGTGTAAAAGCCATTGCACTCAACCTGGAAGAAGACAATGTGGGTGTGGTATTGATGGGCGACAGCGGCGCCATTAAAGAAGGTGATACAGTAAAACGAACCGGGCAGATTGCTTCTATAAAAGTAGGAGAAGGCATGTGCGGCCGTGTAATAAATACCCTGGGCCAACCTATTGATGGCAAAGGCCCGCTGACTGGTGAACTGTATGAAATGCCACTGGAGCGTAAAGCCCCGGGTGTAATTTTTAGAGAGCCGGTAAAAGAACCTTTGCAAACAGGTATTAAGGCCATTGATGCAATGATACCCATTGGCCGTGGACAGCGGGAATTGATTATTGGCGACCGCCAGACTGGTAAAACTGCCATTGCGGTAGATACCATTATCAATCAAAAAGAATTTTTTGCAGCAGGCAAACCTGTATACTGTATTTATGTTGCCATTGGGCAAAAGGCTTCCACCATTGCCGGTATTATGAAAACACTGGAAGAAAATGGAGCAATGGCATATACTACCATTGTAGCTGCATCTGCAAGCGAGCCAGCACCTTTACAATTTTACGCCCCATTTGCGGGAGCGGCCATCGGCGAATTTTTCCGTGATACCGGAAGGCCGGCATTGATTATTTATGATGACTTATCCAAGCAGGCCGTAGCATACAGGGAAGTTTCCCTCCTACTTCGCCGCCCGCCAGGCCGTGAGGCTTACCCTGGTGATGTATTCTATTTGCACAGTCGCTTACTGGAAAGAGCTGCCAAAGTAATTGCCAAAGATGAGATAGCAAAACAAATGAATGATTTGCCGGACTCCATCAAACACCTGGTAAAAGGCGGCGGTTCATTAACTGCACTGCCGGTTATTGAAACACAGGCTGGTGATGTATCGGCGTACATTCCTACCAACGTTATTTCTATTACCGATGGGCAAATATTTTTGGAAGGTAACCTCTTTAATGCTGGTATTCGCCCAGCCATCAACGTGGGTATTTCTGTAAGCCGTGTAGGTGGTAATGCACAAATTAAATCCATGAAAAAAGTAGCGGGCACATTAAAATTAGATCAGGCACTTTACCGGGAACTGGAAGCGTTTTCTAAATTTGGTGGTGACCTGGATGCTGCCACTAAAAATGTAATTGATAAAGGCGCCAGAAATGTGGAGATATTAAAGCAGCCGCAATACTCACCCTTTACGGTAGAAAAACAGGTAGCCATTATTTATCTCGGTACACAAGGGTTGCTGAAAGAGGTAGCAGTAAAAAATGTAAAAGCATTTGAAGATCACTTTTTACTGGAAATGGAAAATAAGCATCCCGAAATATTAGCAGAGTTTAAAAAAGGCGGCCTTCCCGAAGATGGCCTGAAGAAAATGACTGAACTGGCTAAGGGATTGATGCCGCAGTACAAATAAATCATTTAAAAAATAAAATAGCAACGAAAGCTTCCTTACCAGGAGGCTTTTGTTTTATACGGCAATGCTTGTGGTTTTAGAATGATGATGTCATGCACATTCCATGTGTTATGCAACTGCGTTAATGGTATTAAGGTTTAGCTTCCTTCCGGAGCAAGTCTCCGTTTTCCGAATTCCCAGGCGATGTGTCTGCATTGATCCTGTGCGTTGGCAAGCAGCACTCGCCGTGCTATGGAAACGAATCCGAATGATGTATTGTCATACAAAATCAAAATCACGTAGGTCTTTATAGCTCACAACAGGATAAACAACCTGTTCACGACACAAATAAAATTCTATTCTTTTGAGGAGAATGGAGTAAAGTTAGGGGGTTTCCATGGTGCGGCGAGTGCCATGGCCAGATTGTGTCGTCCTGATTGTTGAAGCAAGGTTCGTGTGCCACGAGCCTTGGCGGAGGACATTAAAAGCCCCTCCTAACCTCCCCTGAGGGGAGGAACAGGAAAGAACATTAGATTCAAAAATCTTTTAGATTCTTGAAGATTGATTTGCATTGATATGTTCTCTGCGTCCTCTGCTCCTCTGCGTGCCAAAACATTGTACCTCTGCGGCTTCTGCCCACCAACATTTGTACCTCTGCGTCCTCTGCCCCTCTGCGTGCAAAATATTAAGTGAACCAATGCATGCACAAAAGATAACTCAACCTGCCGTCACAAAAACCACTGTTTCTTTTTGCAAACGGCGCAACGATAGTTGCCCATGCCCATTGCCCCGGTAAAGAGATGAATTACCAAGCCCACAAAAAATTAATACACCTTAAAAAACTTTACCACCCTGGTAAAATCTTTATCAATGTAAAATTTGTCTTCTGTTTTTTTATCCTGCCCGTCTTTGTCTGTAATTGTGTACGCATGTGTAAGGGTAAATAATTTTTCAGGAGTATAAGCCTGCCGGGCGGTTTTGTTGCTTTCGTTTTTTGCAGCAGCTCTTACCTGCAAGTGCTGCAGGCTGTCAGTATATACAGCGCCTGAATGATTTTTTGCAGCAATCAATTTTTCAACAACAGCTATAGAATCTTTACATAGGGCAAGCGCTGTTTTATTGAGGGTATATTCTGCCGTTTCTTCATAAGGCAGGGCGGCTGAACCCATTGTTCCAAAATTCAGTGATGTGTATTTACTAAAATCCGGCAGGGTGGTTTTTAGTTTTTCTGTGATGAGCTGTTTTGCAATGTCTTCATTTGTTTTAGCGCCGCAGCCTGTAAGTGCCAGCATCAGCAAAATACATAATTTATTCATACAGTCAATTTTGCTGTAAAATAGGATAAAGTATTTTTAACGGCTAATTAAATTGGTAGAAACCATAAACCGCACATTAAAACTACATCAGCAAGATTATAATAGCAGTAAAGCGATGCCATGCAATACAAATGTAAAAGTGAGTTCCGATGCAGCCCACATAGACCTAACTCGGAATTGTAATGACATAACGATACCGAACAATGATTTACTGTTCGTCAAAAAAAGAGAGGAGTAAAATGAAAAATAAAAGTCAATTTCTTTTACTGAAATGTAGCTGTCACTTTCACTTCGTCTTTCATCATTTGCCGTAATGTATCTGCTATGGCATTGGCATCAAGGCCAATTTCATTGTACAATTGTTTTGGTGTGCCATGCTCTACCAGCCTGTCGGGTATGCCCATTATTTTTACACTGGCCTTGTAGCTATGTGCATTCATAAACTCCAAAATGGCGCTGCCAAAGCCTCCCACCACGGTGCCGTCTTCTACTGTAATTATTTTTGAAAATTTACTGAACACTTCATGCAACAATTCCTCGTCCAGCGGCTTGGCAAAACGCATATCATAATGTGCCGGGTTAATGCCTTCGGCCTTTACATCCCTGATGGCCGCAGCAGCAAAATTGCCGGGGTGGCCAAAAGACAATATCGCAACATCCTCTCCATCTTTTAATTTTCTGCCTTTGCCTATTTCAATTTTTTCAAAAGCTGTTTTCCATTCAGGCATCACACCTTCGCCACGGGGGTAGCGAATAACAAAGGGGTTGGTAGTGCTATCTAACTGTGCCGTGTACATCAGGTTGCGGAGTTCCTTTTCGTTCATGGGTGCACTCACTATCATGTTAGGTATACAGCGCATGTACGCAATATCATAGCAGCCGTGGTGTGTGGGCCCATCTTCGCCTACCAGGCCTGCTCTGTCAAGACAAAACACTACCGGCAATTTTTGTATGGCCACATCATGTACCACCATATCGTAAGCCCGCTGCATAAAGGAAGAATAAATATTGCAGAACACCCGCATGCCCTGCGTGGCAAGGCCAGCACTTACTGTAACGGCGTGCTGCTCACAAATACCTACATCAAAAGCACGGTGAGGCATTTTATCCATCATATATTTTAACGAAGAGCCGCTGGGCATTGCCGGCGTTACGGCCATTATTTTGTCATTGGCTTCCGCCAGCTCGATGATGCTGTGGCCAAATACGTCCTGGTATTTGGGTGGCTGCGGCAGGTCAAATTTTTTCTTTTGTATCTCACCGGTAATCTTATCAAAAAGGCCGGGGGCATGCCACTTAGTCTGGTCTTTTTCCGCCAGCTCGTATCCCTTTCCTTTTGTGGTAATGATGTGCAGGATTTTTGGCCCGGGGATATTTTTTAAATCCTGTAAAGTATCAATCAGTTTAGAAATGTTGTGACCATCAATGGGGCCAAAATAGCGCAGCTTTAAGGCTTCAAATAAATTGGATTTGCTGTTTACCATACCCTTTACGCCTTCGGTAAGCTTGTGTGCCATACTGCGGCTGAAGTTCTTACCCACGGGCAGTTTGCCGAGGATGTTCCATACTTCATCCTTTATTTTGTTGTAAGTGGGTGAGGTGGAAATATCTGTAAGGTATTCTTTTAAAGCGCCCACATTGGGGTCAATGCTCATGCAGTTGTCATTAAGTATTATCAGCACATCACTATCCGCCACGCCGGCGTGGTTCATGGCTTCAAAGGCAAGGCCGGCCGTCATGGCACCATCGCCAATTACAGCAATGGCCTTTCTGTTTTCATTTTTATATTTTGCCGCCATCGCCATACCAAGGGCTGCACTTATGGAGGTGGAAGAATGACCCACGCCAAAAGTATCGTACTCACTTTCGCTGCGGTTGGGGAAGCCACTTAGTCCTTTATATTTTCTGTTGGTGGCAAAAGCATCCCTGCGGCCTGTAAGAATTTTGTGGCCATAGGCCTGGTGACCCACATCCCATACCAGTTGATCATAAGGCGTATTGTACACGTAATGCAGCGCCACACTCAATTCCACTACACCAAGGCTGGCTGCAAAATGACCTCCGTACACACTCACCACATCAATAATATACTGGCGCAGTTCATCGCATACCTGGTGCATTTGCTCCTTACTTAATTTTTTTAAATCATCGGGGCAATTGATGTTGGATAACAATGAACCTGCTTTAATTTCCATGCTAATTTTTTTGCGGGGTAAAGGTAGGTTTTTTGGCTGTTTTTGAAATAAAACAGCCGGTGGTTCAAATGGTTCGTTTGTAAATAAATTATCTCAAACTATCTGCCTGTGCTGCTTTCTCCATTTATAACGGCTGTACATAAACCGGCACAGGCTGAGCTGCTTAATTAATCAGACAGTTTATATCATATTCAAAATCAAATTGGCATCGGGGCAATTGCTCAAATATTTTTCTCTTTCGGCAATGGTGCATACACCCGGGTAATCGCCCAACTGCACCCGCATGTCTTCAATAATTTGAAAGTGCAGGTGCGGCGGCCAGTTGCCGTTTTCGGCGGGGCCGCCAAAATGCCCCACCACTTCGCCCCGGCTGATGTATTTGCCCTGCTGCAGCGGCACCAAATCTTTTAAAGATAAGTGTCCGTACAATGTATGAAACAGCACTGTATCTAACTGATGCTGCAAAATGATGGTGGCGCCATAATCGCTGTCGTTGTTATTAAAAGCAAAACTGTGCACCACCCCGCCGAGTGGTGCAAAAACTTTGGTGCCTTCGGGTGCCCATATGTCTACGCCGAGGTGAATGGATCGAACCGGTGCTTCCTCTGCTTCCATCAAAGGAGAGGAACCAGAAGATGCTGCTGCAAAATGACGGCTTCTTTTATACAACACCCTGTTTTCATTGTAGCCGCCAATGCCATATTTACAATGATTATTTTGCAACTGACTGCTGATGTATTCAGAAAGTTTGGCCGTGCTGTTAATCAATTCATCCGATAACACGCTGTTGCCTGCGGTAAAATCAAAGTGAAAAAGTTTGTCGGTAGCTGCATTAAACTCCACTACTTTTTTAAATTCTGTACGGTGCCTTTTCAGCAGGTTTTCTACATTACTTTTCATAGGCTGAAGATAAATTTTATAATGAAAGCAACGTTTATAAAATTCTCCTGCTGATTCGGCGGTTCCAAAAAGCAGTGATATTTTTCAGCTCTTTACTTTTATCCTGTTGTCTTCCTGGTTGGTTTCTCTTTCCCGTGCCTGGTATTTGCTTTTACCAAAGCTCCAGCTTAGCTGCAGCCTTATCCCACGGCTTTCCCATTTGCGGCGGTAAGTAAAATCCTGGTTGGCAAACTGCACCTGCTGTTGCCAGCGCTGTGTATTGAACATATCCAGCACAGTAAGGCGCACGGAAGCCTTGTTGTTTAAAATAGATTTTTTGATACCTGCATCCACACTGCCCAGCCAGCTTGTTTTAAAGATGGCCTCGGTGGTTCCTGCATTGTACCAATTGCTCAATTGAAACTCCCATCCTTTGCCTGCTGTAAAATTATTTTGAATGTAAAAATTCATACCTGTTACCTGTACATCCAGTTTTCCATCGGGCAGCATGCCTTTGTATTTGTTTAAAAAGCCGGTTATGTTTACATATCCGTTCCACCATTTGTTGATGGGCAGGGGGCTACTGATATTTAAGTAGGCATTGTCCAGCGTGCCGATGTTGTCGTTTGTAGCCGTGGTTAATTCACCCCGCTGTCTCGATATGGTTTGGCTGTAATCTTTAGTGTGATTAAATCCTATGGCTGCACTCATGGCATATCGGTAAGTGTATTTCAATTCCATATTGGTGCTGTACTGCGGCCGCAGATATGGATTTCCTTTTTCGCTGGTGTAAATATCATAAATGGTTTCAAAGGGATTGAGTGTTTGATAATCCGGACGGTTAATGCGTTTGCTGATGCTGAGGGCAAACATGTTTTTTTCATTTGCCTTATAGCTTATAAAAGCTGATGGAAAAAAGTTGAAATAATTTGTATCCGGGTTGCTGATAAATGTATTTTTCAAATCAACAGAGCTGCCTTTTATCAATGCATATTCTGTACGCAGGCCAATCTGGTATTCAAACTTTTTTATTTGTCCGCCAACATTTATATAAGCAGCATATACATTTTCTTTATAGTTAAAAATGTTGCTTCTGCCTGTATCTGCTTTTACAGCGTTGCCATTTA
>JAYWIB010000393.1:0-2754 GCA_043789265.1 Chitinophagaceae bacterium | reverse complement strand
CATTAAAATCATATTCATATTTTACTTCAGCAGAAATATTAGAAGCAGTGGCCATTATTAAAAAATTGAATCGTTAAAAAATAAAATGAAGCAAATTTAACTGAGTTACCAAATCATCAGGGAGTATAAAAAACTTCCTCCATTGAAGCCCACCATTCACCCTGCCTCCTTGTATCAATTGGCTGCTGGCAAGGCTTGCATAAATCCCACCAACGCTGTGTTACAGGGTCAGCGGCCATTTCTGCCATGTCTTTTTCATAATTTACACCAATGTATTCGAAGTAACTAAACAGCATACCATCTTTATAAAAAATAGAATAATTCCGAATGTTTGATTTATGAATTTGTTCCAGCACGGCAGGCCAGGCTATTACATGTAACTCTTTGTATTCTTCCAGTTTTTCCGGCCTTATCCCGATTATACTTCCATATCGTTTCATAATTATTTTTTTAAGTTATTCAAAAAAAATTAAGTGCTTTGTTTTTCGCACAATAAAAGGTGACTGCAAACCATTACAGTTTCATTATGCTGGTTAATCACTTCTACTATTTCTGTTACTATTCCAAAGCCATTTTTTTTGTACTCTTTTTTTTCGCCAATGGTTATTTTAACAGTAATGGTATCGTTAATAAATACAGGCTTTATAAATCTTAGTTTATCGTATCCGTATGTAATAGCCACTTCGTTAATAAGCCTTGCTGCCATACCTATAGCAACACTAAACACCAGTGTGCCATGTGCCATACGCTGCTGAAAGGATTGGGTTTTACACCATTCTGCATCCATGTGGTGTGGGAAAAAATCGCCTGTGTGCCCGGCATGCACTACAATATCAGTTTCAGTGATAGTGCGGCCAGTAGTAGCTCTCACATTTCCTTCTGCATACTGTTCATAATATATTTTTTGAAACATGATGATTGTTTAATTTTTATTTATACAACTTAATTTATTTGTAAAAAGAAACCCCTGTCATTAGGATAAACAAGGGTTCTTTTCATTACCAAAACGACTGCTTGCTATTTAACGATTAAAGGTATTTGTGTATAAAATTTTTCTGCATGAAAAGAAATTGTTTGTAATGTAACCAGGTAGGTTGATGGTTTTAAAAATGGCAGGTTATAGTCTTTGGTTTGTGAAGCACCGCCGGAAATGGCAAAAATATTATCCCTGTACACTGTTTTGCCGGCACCATCATAAATTATCATTTGTATTATCTGTCCGTTTCCGGGTTTATTAAGCCTTACAGAAAATTTACCTTTAGGGGAAGGGTTTGGAAATATAACCGCACCATCACTCAATCTGTTAATTACAAAGGATGTACTTACCACAGTACCAATTAAACCACCTGCCGTAATTACAATGGCTTTTACGTTTGCAGATGCCCCAATTTTAATGGGCTGTGAATATCTTGCAGAAGAAGCGGTAGGTATTGAGCCATCAGTGGTATAATAAATTATTCCATTTGCTGCTGATGCATTCATTGTTACTGTTACAGAATCAAAGAAAGTGCCCCCCAATGGGGTGATATTAACCAAAGGAGTATTGATAGTAAAACTGGCTTCTGCTATTGCACCTTTTACGCCGTTTTTAAATGCAACTGTTTTTACGGTTGCAGAGTTGTTTAGTGTAATTGGTGCGGTGTATAACGTAGACAAGGCATCTGGTGAAACACCATCAAGGGTATAAAAAATACTTACAGGCGAAGTATTTGCCGAAAGTGTAACCACTACAACATCCTGAAATGTGCCCCCATTTGGCGAAATGCTAACTACAGGGCCAAGTGCTGTAAACAATGCGCTGGCAACAAGGCCGGTGCTGCCATTTTTTATGGCAATTGCTTTTACGGTAGTAGTATTATATATTTTAAAAGCAGCATTGTAAACCAATGAAGCGGCAGTTGGTACCGAGCCATCAATGGTATAATATATACTACTTCCAATGGAAGATGCTGTTAAGCTAACGGTAGTACTGTCAGAAAAAGTAGCCCCATTGGGAGATATGGTTACAAAAGGCCCGGTAAGATTAAACACAGCAGCAGCCTCTGCACCTGTATTAGAATTTTTTACGGCAATAGCTTTAATAGTGGCCGATGTATAAATGTAAAATGGCTGCACATACAATGAGGAAGATACTGTTGGTGTAGTACCATTTGTTGTATAATAAATAGAAGACCCGGCAGGCGATGCAGATAATGTAATCAATGTACTATCTGTAAAAGGGCCACCATTAGGAGAAATACTTACTATAGGGCCTGTAATGGTATAAGTGGCTGTTTTTTCAATACCAGCCAATGCGCCTGCAAAAGCTTTAGCCTTTATTGTAGTAGTGCTTGTTACATTTAACGGATTTAAATATAGAGACGATGTGGCTGTTGGTGAAGAGCCATCAGTAGTATACCTTATTACAGCACCTGACGTGGTAGTAGAAAGGGTTACATTGACCTGAACCGGATAAGAACCAGCGGGAGGGAAAAAGTTAACCTCTGGCCCTGCCGGTGCAGAAATATACCACAATACATTGGCTGGAATTAATTGCTTAACAATACCGGGACCCTTATAGTACGCCTGCATTAAAGCGCCACCTCCTGCTTCATGAAAATCTACACGAAGAGCATGTTTACCAGCTTTAAGACCTATTATACCTTCTTTTTCTACGGGTGGGTGAAGACCATCGTTACTTACAATTAATGAATCGCCAATGTATAATTTGCTTCCGTCATCTGAGTTGGTGTAAAATGCATAGGTGCCATCTGT
>JAYWIB010000392.1:0-2756 GCA_043789265.1 Chitinophagaceae bacterium | reverse complement strand
GCAATGTAAAATCAAGGTCTTCGGAAAAGCGATAATCTTCGAAATAGATTTTCTTTAAAACAGTACCTCCTTTAAAAACAATAGCTTTTGAAAGCTGCTCATGCCGGGCAATACCTTTTAGTATCCACGAAAGGATGTAATCTTTTTCAATCTGCTGGTCACGAACGCCAACTTCCCTTGCTTTTTGTTGTATCTCTCCAGGTTTAATCATGTGTACATAGCTGATTTAATAGTTTCCGTTTCTACATTCTGCTGAATGCTCCATTTGCTGATTAATTTTCCGGTCTTTGGTAATTCTGTATCGAGCACCACATAAGAAGCCGTTTTCAGGTTTTGGAGTTGCTCAACAATTTCATTATTTATATCGAGAACATCTAAAAGAAAACCAAGCCTTTTAATTACTGCTTGCGAATTGAATTTCTTTGTGTAATCAAGTAGTTGATTGAATTTTATTTTATCTTTTGAAATATAGATTGCCTTTGCTATCTCAATAATGCCACCTGCGTAATCTGGTTTGAAAAGGCAATCAATAATTGTTTTCTCCAAATCGGAACAAAGCACTTTATTGAAACTATCTACCCAGATTTTTTTAGCTCCAAAAAAATGTTTTTCGTTGTGGTAAATAAATTGAAATGCAATATTCTTGATTTTTATTTCTGATGGCCTGAGTTGTTTTGAGACAACAATTTGTTCTCTTAAAGAAGGTTGTGTAATAAGATTATGAATTTGCAAAGCCGAATAATAACCTATATAGTGTTCTGCATCTTTTACAATGTGTTCCGCAATCAGGTGCCAGTCGGGCATAAATGTTTCGGCATTTTGCTCGTAAGGAATAATATAATAAATGCTCTCCCTTAACCTCATTAAAAGTCCACGTTTAGTCATGTCGCTTAACAATTCTCTTACAGTGCTTTCTTTTGAATCCGGCAATGCTTCCAATGCTGCTGCATAGCCAAAACAAACCCTGTTCTGTCCGTTGAAATATGACAGCAATTCATTTGACTGAGTAGAAATATACTTATGCTTCATAGTTAAATGGTCAGGTTTATCCTGACTAATGTGATACGAAAGATAGGCGATATTAGTGATAGGGCTGTAAAAATTATTTTTTATAGTGTAATTGTCAGGATAAACCTGACTAATACGATATGAAACATAATGGTATCTTTTAGATGTAATACCATCTTGACTTATTAAGTAGTCCGACCAGTCCCGATTTTTCCTATCGTGTGGACACATTTCTGTATAATTTGTTTTTTTTGCAAATGCAAAAAAGAGAATTTACAGATTTAGAGGACCTGCGGCTTGTTTACCGGGGCAATAAGATTTTAAGTGATTTGTTCAGTAAGAGCGTTCATTCCATACGGCAGTTGACAGCAGATGAATCATCTGCCAAAGGGTTTTACCGTTTTTTGCAGAATGAACGGGTGAGTGAAGACGATATAGTCTGCAATCTGTCAGCCAACTGCCAAGCCGCCTGTAAAGACAAGTATGTGGTATGCATTCAGGATACTACAGAGATAAATCTGAGCAGCCACAGCAACAGAATACGCAAGGATGATTATATCGGCACCACCAATGCCAAAAACGAACGGGGGCTCGGATTTTTACTGCATCCCAGCCTGGTGCTGGATGCCGCTGAAGGTATTCCTTATGGTTATGCTGATATAAAAGTGTGGAACAGGCCATTGAAGTTTAGCTCAAAGCATGAGCGCAGGTATAACTCATTGCCGATAGAACAAAAAGAATCGTACAGGTGGATCGAAGTATCAAACAATACTAAATCGGCATTGGACGGCGTTGTCAAAGGAATGGTCATTGTACAGGACAGGGAAGGTGATATTTATGAACAGTTTGCTGTGGTTCCAGATGAACAAACAGATTTGCTGATAAGGGCAAGAACCAACCGGACACTGGCAGACAAAACAAAACTGTTCAGTTGTTTATCTGCACAGCAGGCCAAAGGAATTTATGAACTAGCAGTGGATTCAAAACCAAACAGAAAAAAACGGACAGCAAAAATAGAAATACGGTATAAAGCAATAGAAATAAAAAAAACAGATTCAGCCAGTAAAGATACAGCACCCTTTATCAGGCTTTTTTTAATAGAAGCAAAGGAAGTGGGTTATGAAGGAGCAGATAAAATATGCTGGCGTCTGTTAACAACAATAGCTATTGAAGATGTGCAAACAGCAAAAGGTTGTATAGAATGGTACAGTTGGCGGTGGACGGTTGAAGAAGTTTTTAAAATACTGAAGAAAGAAGGTTACGACATAGAGTCATCAGAACTTGAATATGCTTCATCAGTGAGGAAAATGTGTTTGATGATAATGGAAACCATCATTAAACTTTTCCTGATGCGGCTGGCTTATGCAGAGCCAGAAGTTGATTTGGATGCGGGCGCCTGTTTTACGGAAGAAGAGCAGGAGTTTATGGAACATCAGATATTGCATATGGAAGGCAGAACTGAAAAACAAAAGAACCCATACAAAACAAAAGATTTAAAGCGGTATGTGTGGGTGATAGCGAGGCTGGGTGGATGGAAAGGGTATGAAAGCAAAAGGCATCCTGGCATTACAACACTCTGGACAGGCCTGAAATATTTTACGGCTGCTTTGCAAGGGTGGGAAATAAAAAGAAATGTGTCCACACGATAGGCCGTTTGACGGGATGCCGTTAAAACTAAAATGGTAAGTCGTCTGCAACTGCTGAAAGTGCTGCCGGTGCTGTTGTCATTGGTACAATTGGAGCTGGTG
>JAYWIB010000391.1:0-2764 GCA_043789265.1 Chitinophagaceae bacterium | reverse complement strand
CATCCCCTTTTTAGCAGGTGCTTTATAATATGAATAAATCGGAGTTTTTTTATTATTCGCCAAAACTGGCATTTTTATACCCATTTTGGCGAATAATATTTTTTAAAACAAATCGTCTGCTGTCAGTTGGTTTGTTACAACGCTGTTGAAATGGGCATTGGGTCTTGCGCCATTGAGGGTAATCATTGTTACAAATACATTCTTTCTTGTTTTTGTTTTGTTTATAAAAACAGCTTTCCGTTCACTCAGCTTATTTGCATAATGCCTGTCCATTTCGAATACAGTATTATGAAATTTTGCTTCGCAAAGATTGATGGCATTGTCATTGCGGTCAATAATAAAATCTATTTGCACGCCGCTGCTGTCACCCCTGCTTATTTTTTGCCAACTGTATTCGTTTGTAAGTATGCCGCTGATTCCCAGTTTGTGCTTAATGTTTTCTATATGCTGCAGACAGATATTCTCAAAAGCATAGCCGCACCATGTTTTATAAGAAGCGGTATTGGCAAGGTCGGTCCATTTTTTGTTTTGCGCCTTGTTTTCCGAAAGGAATTTAAAATAAAAAATGCTGTAGTTATCCATCAGTCTGTACAGCATATCAGCCTTCTGCCTGTTGATGGGATATATTTCTTTAACAAAGCCACAGGTGGCCAGCTCATTTAAAACGGTTGTAAGTCCGCCGCCGCTTGGCAGCCTTGTTTGTTTCAGAATTTCATTTCTGGTGAGGCCTTTGTTTTTTGAGGCCAGCGCTTTTATTACATTAATGTGCCAGTCACTCTTTTTAAAGAGTGCTGCATACAAATTGTCAAATTCATTTTTCAATGGAGCAGTTTTGCTGAAGAACAATTGCTGGATGATTTGCTGCACACTTTGCCCGTTGCGGATATCTTTTAGATAAAACGGGATGCCGCCAGTGGCCATATACAATTGTGTGATATCCTGGTTGTACAAGTTTACCTTCCTCCTTTGCAGATACTCTTTTGTTTCGGGCAATGTAAAAGGCTGCAACTCCAGCCGGGTGGTTATCCTGTTATGAAAGCCGCCACGGTCGTTTACAATTTTATTGATAATCCAGAAGGCCGCCGAGCCGCATATTACCAGCACTATATCTTTTCGTTTGGTGGCATATTGATTCCAGAACAAATCCAATGCTGCTTTAAAACCGGATTTTGGTGTGTCAAACCAGGAGATTTCATCAAAGAACACCACTTTCTTTTTTTTGTTGCGAATGCCGCTGATATGTTTCTTTAATAATTCAAATGCTTCAAGCCAGCTTTGCAGTAAATATTTTTTAGGGTTGAGACCAAAATGTTCTGCTAAACTGTTAGTAAAACATTCCAGTTGCTGGCTGGTGCTTTTGTCGTGCAGTCCACTGCAATCAAAAATAATTTGTTCTTTATATACTTCCCTGATTAAATAAGTTTTGCCAATTCTCCGCCTGCCATAAACAGCCACAAAGCTGGATTCGGTTTCATCCAGCACACGCCGCAGCACCTGAGTTTCTTCTTTTCTTCCAGAAATCATACATTAAAATTGTTCGCCAAAACTATATAAAATATGGCTGTTTTGGCGAACTATCATTTTTATCCATTTAATGATACTCTTCCCCACCACTTACATTCATCGCTTCACCTGTAATATAACTTGCTTCATCACTGCATAAAAAAGCAACTGCTTTGGCAATATCATTCACCAATCCAGTTCTTCCCATTGGGTTTTTATCAACAATCGCTTTTAAATAGGTGCCGTAATCCAATCCCAGTTTTTCGCTGAAGAATTTATTTTGCCAGTCGCCCAAACCTGTGGCGATATGGTTGGGACAAACAGCATTCACTCTTATTTTATACTTGCCGAGTTCAACGGCATTACTTCTGGTTAAACCAACCAAACCATGTTTGCTGGCAGTGTAAGCAGCCGCAAATGGGAAACCGCTCTTTGCTGCCTGAGATGCAATATTTACAATACTTCCGCCTGTACTTTGTTTTTGCATTTGAATAGCTGCATGTTTGCTGCAAAAGAAAGCGCCTTTTAAGTTTACACCCAGCACGGCATCCCAACTGCTTTCTTTAAATTCTGTAAATGGTTCCATAATGTAACCAACGCCAGCATTGTTTACCAGTATATCTACTTTGCCAAATGCTTCTACCGTTTTTGCAAACAGGTCTTGGCATTCAGCTTCATTACGTACATCACAGGAAATGGTAATTACTTCAACCCCCTTTGCACGACAAGTATCAGCAATTTCATTCATTTCTTTTGTTGCGCCGATATGTTCTGCTGCAAATTCTTTTCCCTTGGCTGCACCAATATCACTAATAACGATATTGCAACCTTCGCTTGCCAAACGAAGAACAATCGCTTCGCCAATTCCTTTGTGGCGGCCACTGCCTGTAACAATCGCAACTTTATCTTTTAAGTTGTACATCTTAAATATTGTTTGATACTATAAAGAGAGGATTCTCTGCAAACTCATTAAATACTTTTGCTCCTGCCTGTACTGCTTCATTTCCTAAATCAGCAAAGAAGGCATTCATATCCGGCACTTCAATCAGCTCACAGTATTGATAAGGCGATGCTGTTTCGCTGCCCAATAAATTCCCCATCTTCATCACACGAAAATCATTTACTGATGCTAATGATTTTACTGTGAGAATATCTTTTGCTTTTGCCCATGCTTCATAATCTGCAACGGAAGCACCGGGTTTTAAATTGAAGAGGACTACAATCGTCGGCATTAATGAAAAGTTATAAGTTATAAGTTATA
>JAYWIB010000390.1:0-2771 GCA_043789265.1 Chitinophagaceae bacterium | reverse complement strand
CCATGGGTATTTATGAAAAAGAAATTACACTGGCACTTTCATTAAAATTGCAGAAGGCATTGGAAAAGCAGGGTGCAAAAGTGATAATGACCAGAACGGAAGAAAAATTTTTTGACAACAAAGAACGCATACTTTTTTACCGGGACAGTATGCCCGATCTGTTGCTGAGCATTCACCTGAATGCTTCCGAAGACCCTTTTCGTGTGGGCGGCACCAGTACTTATTATCGCTATATCGGGTTTAAAAATTTAAGTGCAGATATCTACAACCGCCTGCTGGAACTGGGTTTAAAAGAATATGGCAACACAGGCAGTTTTAATTTTATGCTGAACAGCCCCATTGAATATCCCAATGCCCTGATAGAAACACTCTTCATCAGCAACCTGGATGAGGAAACAAAAATACTGGATGAAAAATTTCAGCAGCAGATGGTTGATAAGATTGTACTCGGAGTAAAAGATTTTTTGGAAGGGCGCAAATAGCCGGCAATAAAACATTAGGGACACACTCTCCTTGCGATAAAATTACCCGATGCTGAAGCAGCAATTTTCGCATTAATAATATCTTCCTCTTATGAAAATAGTTATTAATTTTTTCCTTTTTTCTTTCTGCATCATCCAACTTTCTTTTGCACAAAAATTCATTGAACCTTATACCGGAATACAGGCCGACCTCACCAACAAGAAATATAATTTTAAACAACTCAATGCAGGAGTGCAGTTCACACTCAGGCAAAGGAGTGAGTATGAACTTATTTTTCAATTGCAAAAGAGTTTGCCAATGGCTGTACATGGGGCGGACTCGGCTTTTACTGCCAATCCTAATTTGCCGTTATTTACTGTGGCTCCAAAAACAATCCGGCCTTCAGCATTATCAATAGCAGTTGGTCACCGCTTCCTGATAACCGGAAAAAAAAAGAACGACGCTCTGTATATACTTTTGTTTACGGGCTTAGTATTTCAAAAAATTTCGGCAACGTATACCTACGACAAAGCAAATTATACCATTCTCAATCCTTCAAGAACGCTCAATAAAGGAGGTATATATATCAGTGCCGGCGCAGGTTACATACATCGCTTAAAACACAACAGGCTTTTTTGTCAGCTTACTGTTTCGTCGCCTCCTATAAGAAAAAATGATTCTTATCCGATGGCTTTTTCATTTATGTCTGCGCTTGCTTTCAACGCAGGCTATTCAATTTTTTTATCCAAAAAATAGTAACATGCAGAATTTAAAATTGTCATACTTTCTATTTTTTCTGCTCGCCCTGTCAGCATGTACAAAAAATGAAACAAGGTATTATGCAGATAGTCAAACACCTGGTGTGGCAGTATTTTCTGATAAGAATTTTAATTTGCTCACCTGTTTTGTAAATGGCAGGCAGTGGCGTACAATTGACAGAACACAAGGGATAATAGGCCCGGTACACTATGAAGTAGATATAGAAAAATTAAGCACTACTGGCCCCTTAGATACAATTGGAATTAAATGGAATGGTTATTTAAACGGTAATAGAGAAAACACAAGTTATATAATCCTGGTAATGCAAATCCCAAAGATCATTGGGTACAGCAATTTGAAAGCTATAGATGGAAAGCGCTTCCTGATTGATACAGTCAATTCTTATTTTTTAATAAATGGCAGCGACATAAACCCATTGCATCAAAAAGCAAGTGGTAGTATTTATTTCCACCGGGCAAGTTTAGATTCTCTGTCTCCCGGAATTTATACAGGTAAAATTGCAGGCTTGTTTGAAGCTAATTTTGGAAATTTTAAAATTACAAATGGACGTTTTGATCATTTTTTAGACAATAAGCAAATTAATTTCCCATAAATTTTAAAAGCACCTTTCGTCATCTTGCTGCTGCGATTAAACAATTTGCTGGCAACTTTTTAAACAATAAAGACTTTTGCTTTTGGGATGGCAGACAAAATTATATGGGAAGAAAGAATTTTATAGAATCATGTACGAGTAATAAAGTAGGAATTTTCTTAGCAGCCTCAGCGCCCTCCGCCCCTCTGCGTGCAAAATCAAAATATTTCAATCAATTCACCCTCAGGGTCCTCTGCTCCTCTGTGTGCAAAAAAAAATATTTCAATCATGCACCCTCTGCGTGCAAAACAAATTAGTTCAATCCTTCTCTGTGTGTACAAACCCATTAGCTCTATAACCAGCCACCACTCTTCTTCCTGCTCCTCCCCCCCAGCCCAAGCGCTCCCAGCAATGAACGCACAATGGTAGTCCCCGCTGTTCTTACCATACTTTTTACAATTGTATTGTTGGCAACTTTTTCAAATGCAGATGGCTCTTCTTTTTTAGAAGTACTTTTTGTTTCTGCTGCTCCCTGTGTTTTTTCAGCAGCTTCATTCAGTTTTGCAGTCAGCATTTCATACGCACTCTCGCTGTCAATTACCTGGTTGTATTTAGCCACCATTTTCGATTTTGAAACAATATTATTTATCTCATCATCGCTCAATACATCCATGCGGCTGCGTGGCGCACACAGCATGGTGTGTGCAAGCGGGGTGGGAATGCCTTTTTCATTCAGCATGGTTACCAATGCCTCGCCAATGCCAAGCTGTGTAATTAAATCTTCCGTTTTATAAAATTCAGTTTCAGGATAGTTCTCTGCTGTTTGTTTAATAACCTTACGATCCGCTGCAGTAAAGGCTCTCAGCGCATGCTGTATTTTCATACCCAGTTGCGCCAGCACACCCGATGGAATGTCCATTGGGTTTTGTGTACAAAAGAAAATACCAATGCCTTTGGA
>JAYWIB010000389.1:0-2779 GCA_043789265.1 Chitinophagaceae bacterium | reverse complement strand
TGGACGCTGATCCAAACATTCCTGTTGAAAGCGCTGATGTGCAGCCGCAATACCCCGGTGGTATGCAGGCACTTCGGGCTTTTCTGGAGCGCCACCTTACCAAGCCAGCCGAAATGGATGAAGGAGAAATTGTATCCGTAAAAATAAAATTTATTGTGGGATACGATGGTGCACTAAAAGGGTTTGAACCTGTAGAATCCGGGGGCGAAGCATATACAAATGAAGTGGTAAGGGTGCTTAAAAAAATGCCTCACTGGATTCCGGGAAAAGACAATGGGAAAAATATATCAGTATATCATATCATTCCGGTAAAGTTTATATCAGCCGATTAGGAAATTTGGATAAATGCCGTAAATTGGCATTCCGCAAAACTTTTTCAGCATGGGCTGATAAACACAGCCATTCATCATCAAAACAAAAACATGGCATTAGAAGAATTTGAAAAAGAAGAATTGGGAACGAGGGAAAAAGGCATCGTACGCATGAAAAGTATTACCAATTATGGTATGGGAATTTTTATGATTGTTGCAGGTGCTTTTTTTATGTTTCCCACCACATACACCCGTGCTTTTATCAACCAATACGATCCTGTACTTATAAAAATATTTGCTGCTGTATGCTGGCTGTATGGTGCTTTCAGGATATACAGGGGATATAAAAAAAATTATTTCAGAGATTGATGCAGCAACAAATATATCCATCACCGCTATCTTTTGTATTCATTATATTGTTATGTTGCCTTGCTTCCTGCAGTCAGCAAAAGCAGGTAATACCCGCCGATAATTCGGTATCTGGCGTAATACATGTTAGTGCCGATGAATCATTTCAGCCCGTGATAGAAGAGCAGGTAAAAATGTTTGAAGGTTCTTATCCGGGCAGTAAAATAATTGTATCCTACAAGCCGGAAGCAGATTGTATAAAAGATTTAATAAAAGACACAGGTACAAGAATGGTAATTGTTACCCGGAGTCTTAACAGTAAGGAGCAAAATTATTTATACGATTCACTGGGTTATAAACCTGTGTGGGACAAACTGGCTACAGATGCAATAGCCATTGTGGTAAACAAAAACAGCAACGATACCTTATTTACTTTACCGAGGCTGAAGCAGCAGTTGAGCGGAAAGTTAAAAAATAGCCAAACGATTGTATTTGATGGATTGAATGCAACCAGTACTGTTCGTTTTGCCATCGATAGTATTTTACGGGGGGATAAGTTTGACAGTAGCAGTGTAAGGGCCGTAAGAAGCAGCCGTGAAGTACTTGAATATGTAGCTGCTAATAAAAATGCCATTGGTATGGTGGGTATTAGCTGGATAGGGAATCCTGAAATTAAAGAACAGACAGATATGTTAACGAAAGTAAAACTGGCGTACGTAGAATGTACAAGATGTGAAGATTCAACTTATGTAAAACCAACACAGGTAGGCATCATGAGCAGAAGATATCCGTTGGTACGTGGTTTGTATTATATCCTCAAAGAAAATTACGCAGGGCTTGGATCGGGGTTTATAAATTTTATGCGGTACGAAAGGGGGCAATTGATATTCAGGAGGGCTTATTTATCTCCGGCTAAAATTGGATTCACCATACGTGATGTAAAAATAAATGAACACCTTCAAAAAGATTAAATAAGGATTTTAAGTTTGTTAGCATATTAATTAATAACATTGTATAGTAAAAAATCAATCTAAGATGAAGAGAATTACATCAGGCTTATTATTATTTTCTGCTTTGTTTTTTTCCTTAACTGCAGGGGCGCAAAACCTGGAAGACGGCAGAAAATTCTTTTATTATGAAAGATATAAAAGTGCCAGGACTGCTTTTGAAAAATTAGTGGCAGCCAATCCATCCAACACAGATGCTGTGTATTGGCTGGGTCAGACAATGGTAGCACCCGACGATAATAAAGACATAGCTGCTGCAAAAGATTTGTATCAAAAAACATTGCTGGCTAATTCAAATAGTCCATTGCTGCTGGCGGGTATGGGGCATATTGAATTACTGGAAAACAAACCCCAGGATGCCAGGAACCGTTTTGAAACAGCATTGAGCATCAGTCAAAATAAAAATGCAGCGGTGCTAAATGCTGTGGGCCTCGCCAACGTAATGGCGCCGGCAGGCGATGTAGCTTATGCCATTGATAAATTGAAATTTGCTGCTTCGCTTAAAAATATGAAGGACCCTGATGTGTATGTAAATCTTGGTGATGCATATAAAAAGCAAACCGAAGGTGGAAGTGCTCAGTCAGCCTACGAATCAGCACTCGGCTTAAATGCTAATTATGCAAGAGCATCATACCGCATAGGAAAAATTTATCAAACACAGGGCCGCAACCAGGAAGAAATTACCATGCGGTATTTTAACGAAGCAATTACAAAAGATCCTGCGTATGCTCCCGTTTATGAAAACTTGTATCAATATTATTATTTAACCAATGTAGGAAAATCAGCAGAGTATTTAGAAAAGTTCTTAGCCAATACAGATGATGATCCTAAAAATTGTTATTACCGTGCTTCTATGAAATATGCACAGGGTCTGTTTGCTGAAGCCATTTCAAAAGCGGATGAATGCATCACGGCGGGCGGTGCCACCCCTTATCCAAATTTGTTTGGATTAAAGGCCTATGCTTACGACCGGCTGAATGATTCTGTAAATGCAAAATCCTCTTTTGAAACTTATTTTCAAAAGCAACTGCCCGAAAAAATTGGCCCTACCGATTACTCAAAGTATTCCGAAATATTGCTGAAATTTCCGAACAACGAAGCGTTGGCAGGTAC
>JAYWIB010000388.1:0-2782 GCA_043789265.1 Chitinophagaceae bacterium | reverse complement strand
TACCGCCGGCCACTACAGCAGCACCATTGTTCATGGGCACCTTTGGCATTATTTGCTGAAAGAAAAATCCAAACAATACCGACAGCACAGCAATAACTACGGTGTAAATAAAACCAACGATGCCTAAAAATTTTCCCCACATTGCCATCTCCTTCAGGTTAGCGGCAGAAGCGTTGTCAAGGATTAAATCATTTTGCAACAAATCGTTTTTTGGTTCCATATTGCTGTAATATAAAATAAATTAATACGCCCTTGCAAACAAAACCCTTTGGCTGCTTGGGTTTCCGGTAAGGATGCATTTGCCTTCTTCCATTTTATTATCAAGAGGTATGCACCTGATGGTGGCCTTGGATAATTCTTTAATTTTTTCTTCACTATCACCCGTGCCATCCCAGTGCGCTGATATAAAACCGGTTTTTTCGTCGAGCAGTTGTACAAATTCCTCCCATGTATCTGCAGGGGTAATGTGTTCATTTCTAAAAGCGGTGGCCTTGTTGTAAATAGCCTGCTGTATATCTTCCAGCAATTGAATAATGTTGGCCGAAAGGCCATCCATAGACCAGCTCATTTTTTCTTTAGTATCCCGCCGGGCCACTTCCACTACATTGCTGGCCAAATCTCTTGCACCGATGGCAATGCGTACCGGCACACCTTTCATTTCGTACTCGGCAAATTTCCACCCCGGGCGGCTGTTGTCGCTGTCATCATACTTTACCGAAATGCCGGCAGCTTTTAATTCTTTAACCAGTCCGCTCACTTTATCATCAATCAGTTGCTTTTGTTCCGCTCCTTTAAAGATGGGCACTATCACCACCTGTATGGGCGCCAGCTTTGGAGGCAGTATCAGTCCATCATCATCACTGTGTGCCATTACCAGGCCGCCTATCAGCCGGGTGCTTACACCCCAGCTTGTAGCCCACACATAATCCAGTTTATTTTCTTTATCAGTAAACTTTACATCAAATGCTTTGGCAAAATTCTGCCCAAGAAAATGAGAAGTACCTGCCTGCAATGCCTTGCCATCCTGCATCAGCGCTTCTATGCAATATGTATTTTCTGCACCGGCAAAACGTTCATTGGCAGTTTTTACTCCCCTTATTACAGGCACTGCCATATATGTTTCGGCAAAGTCGGCATACACATGCAGCATCTGCACAGTTTCGTCTATGGCTTCCTGTTGGGTGGCGTGGGCGGTATGGCCTTCCTGCCATAAAAATTCGGTGGTGCGTAAAAATAATCTTGTCCGCATCTCCCACCTTACCACATTTGCCCATTGATTGATGAGCAGTGGAAGATCCCGGTAAGATTGTATCCATCCTTTGTAAGTACTCCATATAATGGCTTCGCTGGTGGGGCGTACCACCAGTTCTTCTTCCAGTTTGGCTTCCGGGTCCACCATCAACTTACCTTTATTATCGGGATCCGCCTTTAAGCGATAGTGTGTTACAATGGCGCATTCCTTGGCAAAACCTTCTGCATTTTTTTCCTCCGCCTCAAATAAACTTTTAGGAACAAACAAAGGGAAGTAAGCATTTTGATGGCCAGTGTCTTTAAACATTTTATCCAGTTGCCGCTGCATGTTTTCCCAAAGGGCAAAACCGTAAGGCTTAATAACCATACAGCCCCTAACCGAACTGTAATCTGCAAGGCCGGCCTTTATCACCAAATCATTGTACCATTGAGAATAATCCTGCTGCCTGCTTGTTATTTCTTTACTCATGTAAGCGGTATATTTTTCCTTTATATAAAAATTTGTATAACCTTGAACAGTTGGTATCAATTAGCACTTACTTAACAAAGAAATTATAAACTTTGTACAGCACATTAAAAAAGAGGTTTCAGCGATTGTGCTAATCTTTAAAAACGGCACAAAAGTAGTAACTTCATTTATAATAAAATTTAAATCAATTGCCATGAATACAAAACTTTTACTACTCGCTGTTTCAGCCGCTGCATTAAGCAGTTGCAGTACTGCATACAAATCTGGCCAAACACCTGATGATGTTTATTTTTCGCCAGTAAGAACCTATGAAGAAAACAATACCAGGCGTGATGACAACAGGAATATTGCCCGTGATTATGATATGGAAGAAAGACAAATCCGCATGGGCGTCAATAACCGCAGGTGGCGTTATTTTGACAACGACATCAACTACAACCCTTACCTCTATGGATATAATTATGGTTATTATTACAATCCTTATTACAGTGTTTTTCCAGTTTATAATCCAGTAGTGGTGGTGGTAAACAATCCTAAAAATACTACGCCACGCAGGGTTAACCTCGGTGGATATGGTTCCGGGTATAATAATACCAATCCGGTATACAATCCTAAAACCGGCGCTCCTGCTGCATCACGCCCGGTAAGAACTTACAACAACAGTAATGGCAGCAGGCTGGGCAATGCACTGAATAAAATTTTTGCACCATCCAACAGCAATAATAACAACAGCAATTCCAACAACAGTAACCGAACATATACACCTTCTTCTTCGGGCACCCGAAGCAGCAGTGGATCATCTTCCGGCAGTACTATATCCAGACCAGTAAGAAGCGGTGGCAGGGGATAACTTCATTTTATATTTACAACTTTTATAAAGACAGCAGGCTTTATGCTGCATGATATTGTTTTAGATAAAACATTCAGTTACATGAAAAAATATTTACTCTTTTCTTTTCTGCTCAGCACCGCTGCTCTATTGCATGCACAAGTACCCGAAGATGTGCTGCGCTATTCTTTTTTTCCGCAGAATGGCAATGCACGCAGCCTTGCCATTGGCGG
>JAYWIB010000387.1:0-2782 GCA_043789265.1 Chitinophagaceae bacterium | reverse complement strand
GCAGTGGAACATCCTTCTCTTGATAAAGAAATTGCCGCTTCCATTAGTAGCTGTTTGCAGCAATTAGAAACAGACGGACATACGGTAGAGGCAGTGGAGTTTAATTTACTCGATCACATTGTTCCTGCATACTATGTGTTAACCACAGCGGAAGCAAGCTCCAACCTCAGCAGGTATGATGGCGTACGGTTTGGTCACCGTACACAGCAGCCCACAGCAGATTTAACAGCTTTTTATAAGCAAAGCCGGAGCGAAGGCTTTGGTAAAGAAGTGCAAAGAAGAATAATGCTCGGCACATTTGTTTTAAGTGCCGGTTATTACGATGCTTATTTTAGTAAAGCACAACAGGTACGGCGTATGCTGACCGAACAAACCGCCAGTATTTTCAGCCGTTTTGATGCGTTGATATTGCCAACTGCGCCATCCACTGCATTTACCATAGGTGAAAAAACGGATGACCCCGTTGCTATGTATCTGGCCGATATTTATACAGTTTTTGCAAATCTTACCGGCATACCAGGCATTGCGCTTCCACTGTTTAAACACAGCAATAGCATGCCCTTCGGGCTGCAGGTGATGACAAATAAAATGGATGAAATAACTTTGTTCCAGTTGTCGTCACTGCTGATGCAGCGGTATAGATCTTTATAGGATTTTTTATCATGAAAAAAACAGGGATTATATTTTTCATTGCTGTTTCAGCAATGCTTTTTCCGGCTTTGGAGCAAAACATTTTAGCTCAAGGCACCCTATCAGCACAAACAATTAATAAGGATACCGCATTAGAAGATTTAATAAAAGAAGATGAACTGATTGAAGAAGTATTACAATCAAGAACAGTTCCCAAAAAAGAAAAGGTTCAGTATTTCAGCCAGATAACACGCTATGGGTTTAAGAATCTTTTTTCAAACTATGGGTACAATGCGGCCATCCCTTACACAGCACAGATAAATCCCCATGCTGAAATTTTTATACAGGATTACATGACACGCCATGCCAAATACCTCAATAATATGAAAGGATGGGGCAGGCCATACTTTAACCTGATTGAAAATGTATTGCAGCAATACGGCCTTCCGCATGAATTGAAATATGTGGCTGTTATAGAATCCAACCTGCGTGCAGCCTCTACCAGCCATGCCGGTGCCGGCGGCCCCTGGCAGTTTATGCCATATACGGCAAGGGAGTACGGGCTGGTGGTAAATGGATATATTGATGACCGCCGGGATTATTATAAAAGTACCCATGCAGCAGCTAGATATTTACTTTCTCTTTACAAAGATTTGCACGACTGGCTGCTGGTGATGGCCGCTTACAATGGCGGGCCAGGCAGGGTATACAGTGCTATTAAAAAAAGTGGTAGCCGGAATTTCTGGAACCTGCAGTATTATCTGCCGGAAGAATCACGGACTTATGTAAAAAGATTTATTGCCACTCATTATATTATGGAAGGCAGCGGCGGCATTACCACTATGGGTGGCAACACATCTGCACTGGAAAATAAAAATCAAACAATTGTGTATGGGAAAAATAGCAGGTTAACAACGAAAATTAATAACTCTTTACCAGACTCTATGCTGGCGGACATAGAAATGCTGCCCATTTCGGGTAAGTACAATTCGATAGTAATGGCCAAAAATCTTGCAATGGATATTATTTTGTTCAATAACCTCAATCCGGGCTTGGATATGATGATGGCCACGGGCGGAAGTTATGAACTGCGTTTGCCGCCGGATAAAATGAATCTTTTTGTAAATAATAAATACCAGATATTAAATGAATGTGTGCAGTTGATGCTGGGCGGTACTGTGATGCCGGTAAACAAAACTATTTATCCCTCACAAAAAAATAAAAAACAATAGTCACTCAAGCACTGCTTTCATTGCAGCAGCCTTAAGGAGGCATTCTTCATATTCTTTTTCGGCATCGCTGTAAAAGGTAATGGCACTTCCGGTTTGAAAGGATAAATATTTTTTGGCATCATTGTACAGGATGCTCCTGATTACTACATTAAAATCAAAATCAGGCTGATCGTTTACCTCGCCAGGTTGTATATAACCAATTGTTCCGGAAAACAAACCACGCTTTGTTTGCTCATATTGTTCAATCAATTCCATTACCCTTTTTTTTGGTGCACCCGTCATAGACCCCATGGGGAAAGTTGCCTTTATCATATCCGTCCAGTCAATATCATTCATCACTTCGCCGCTTACCGTACTTATCATTTGATGAAGGTGAGGGAAGGTATACATGCCAAACAGTTCATCTACCTTCACAGTTCCTTCCTTACAAATTTTGCTTAGATCATTTCTTACCAGATCCACCACCATCACATTTTCGCTTTGTTCTTTACTGCTGTGTTGTAACTGCTGCTTTATTATTTCATCGGCCTGTATATCATTGATTTTTCGTTTAGCCGTTCCCTTTACCGGCTGTGAAAAAATTTTATTGCCGGTTTTTTTTAAATAACGTTCGGGGCTTGCACAAATACACCATGTGTGATGGAGCTTGTACAATGCAGCAAAAGGATTGGGAGAAAGGCTGCTCAATTTTAAATACACATCCGTGGGATTTATCAGAGCATTGGCAGCATAAAATTCCTGGCAGAAATTTATTTCGTAACAGTCGCCTCTTAAAATATGCGCCTGCAGTTTTTTTATGATCTCAATATATGCCTCTTTGCTTATCCTGTTTTTTATGGAAACATTGCTTAAGTAAGCGCTGTCGTTTGAAATATGGAAAGCATTTATTTCATCAAAAATATTTCTGGATTCGCCACCGT